>WYEK01000099.1 GCA_009903855.1 Thermocrinis sp. | reverse complement strand
AGGTAATTTTTCATGTTAGTACCTCCTTGGTGGGGTTTGGGGGTATTATAAGCCCCCTCCTTGCCAAAGCTTTTTTCCTAAGAGATTTACAGCTTCTTTGAATTTCTCACCCGACGTATATAGAGTAATGTTATAATATAAATTATAGCGGGCGTAGCTCAGAGGTGGAGCGGCTGCTTGCCATGCAGCAGGTCGCGGGTTCGAGTCCCGTCGCCCGCTCTTAGGCAACGTGGCCGAGTGGTTAGGCGAGGGACTGCAAATCCCTTCTACGGCGGTTCGAATCCGCCCGTTGCCTTAAGGAAAACCAACCATGGAAACCTACCTAATACCAATCCTCGCTTCCATCGTAGCTGGTTTTATAAATGCCATAGCTGGTGGTGGAACCCTTATAACCTTTCCCGCTTTGGTCTTTGCAGGCTTAGATCCACTCTCTGCCAACGTAACGAACACCGTAGCCCTATGGCTTGGACCTTTTACCAGTGCCCTGAGCTACAGAAAGACTCTGAGGGAAAACTTCCCTATTCTTAAAACCTTTTTGCTTCCATCTTTGCTTGGTGCCCTGCTTGGTGCTTTTTTGCTCATACAAACTCCGCCTGAGACCTTTAAAAAGGCTGTTCCCTTTTTGATAGGCCTTGCTACCCTTCTGCTTGCCTTCAGTGAGCTGATTCTCAAGTTCATAACAAGGCTTGGCAACTCCTCAAGGTTTCTTCCTATCTTGCTTCAGTTTCTCACAGCTATCTATGGGAGCTACTTTGGGGCGGGTATAGGCATAATGATGGCATCCTCCATAGTGCTTTCTGGCGTTTCAAATATGCAACTGACCATAGCCCTCAAGAATTTTTTGGGTTTTGTGATAAACCTTTTGGGTGCCTTTATCTTTTTGTTTAGTGGCAAGGTTGCCTTTAATTTTGTGCTTGTTATGATGCCGGCTTTTATGCTGGGTGGATACTTGGGGGCAGTGGTAGCCAAAAGGCTAAATCAGAAAACCGCCAAAGCGGTGATCGTTGCTTGGGGATTTTTGCTTAGCTTTGTGTTCTTCATAAAGGAATTTGGGCTTCTTTGAAGGCTTCTTCCCTCTCTTTGCACTTTATACATCTTCCACAATGAAGGACATTCCCGTTGCGTAAAATGGGATTGACGCAGGAAAAGGTCTGATGCAAGGGCACCCATTTTGAAAATCTCTTTACAACCTCGCCCTTTTCCATGCCAAAAAGGGGAACCTCTATTTTTAACCTTTGCTTTGAACCTTCTTTGATCAGCCTTTCCACCTCTTTAAGGTAGGCAAGGTTGTTATCGGGAAAGGGATACAGTCCCAAACTTCCTATGCCTATACTCTCCGCCCTCTTTGACAGGGCGTATCCTGCCACCACAGTTAATAGTGTTAAGTTTCTGAGAGGGATAAACAATTCCTCTTCCGTCTCTATGGCTTTGTGTTTCTTATGGTAAGCTTTTAGAGACAGAACCTTTATAGGCATCAACTTTGGAAACCTTCTTTTTGTCTCTTGCCAGAGCTCAGTAGCTTTCACATACTCAAGCCCTTCCCAGGGCATTCCGCATTTAACATAAACCGGATAAACAACCTGCCCTTCCAAGAGCTTGAGGTATAGAACACACGTACTTTCCACTCCTCCACTGAAAAGAACCACACTCTTTTTCATGGCTTAACCACCGCCAAATAGACTACCACCAGACCACCCACCAGCAAGGGCAGGGCTACGATGTAGTTAAAAAGGTCGTATCTTTTGTATGCCTTTTCTTTGTCTTGGCTCTTTGGTATGTGTATATTCACAAACCAGAAGTTTAGGACCTCCAAGGGCAAAAAGAGGAACAGTACAATGGGCAGTTTGTAGTTTAACCAGTTTATGTCAAAGCGATATTTAAGTAAATGTAGCATGTAAAAGCCCATAGCAAGGGCAAGAACAAAGCCTACTATCTCAAGGTTTGTCATCCATCGGTAGAAGTTTCTGAGAATGTGCTTGTCGCATTTGGTATCTTTAAAGTTTCCGTAGATCATAAAAAGCCCTAAGGAAGAGGAGGATGCAACCCACAAAAAGACGCCTATCAGGTGGAAGAACTTGGCTGTTGTGTATTCCATTTTGCTACCCTTTTTATGTAAGGATACAGAATTTTACCAATATAAGGAACCCTTTTAAGGCGCACTAAGTCTCTTTTTGAAGACCTAACCAAAAAGAAAACAGCCAACAGCACAAAGGGAACCGTTGGAAGCAGTGGCAAAAAGACACCCACAAAAGCAAGCAGTAGCAAAATTCCAGCAATAGTCCTGTAAAGGAGCTTTCTCATGTTTGCACACCAATCACACTTATGCAAGGATGAATATAGACACAAATAAAAGCCTTGTCAATTAATTCTTAAGTTTTCTTTGGGTTAGAAACAAGCGCCTTTTCGAAGACCTGGTCTAAGTCTTTGACAAAGTGAAAAGTCATTTTGTCCCTCACGTAGGCGGGTAAATCTTCCAAAACCTCATCTTTATTCTTCTCGGGAAGGATCACCTCATATATGCCAGCCCTCTTGGCGGCGAGGATCTTCTCCTTTAGCCCACCTACTGGTAGAACCCTTCCGCGCAGTGTAACCTCCCCAGTCATGGCAATGTCAGACCTGACGGGTATGTCTGTAAACAGAGAGAGTAGGGCTGTAGCAATGGTAATACCCGCAGAGGGTCCATCTTTGGGCACAGCTCCCTCCGGCACATGTATATGTACATCCCAGTTGGAAAACTCCTCCGGGTTTATTCCGTAATCTTCCGCTTTAGACTTTATGTAAGACATTGCAGCTTGGGCGGACTCCTTCATCACATCTCCAAGGGAACCGGTAAGTATGAGATTGCCCTTGCCTTTGAACCGGGTTGCCTCTATGAGCATGATCTCACCGCCCACCTCCGTCCAAGCAAGACCTATTGCCAAGCCAACCATTGGTGTATCTTCCTTGTCTGTAAATCTCTTGGGCACTCCCAAAAACCCTTTAACGTCTTGGGCCTTTACCTCAAAGGGTGGCTTTTCGCCCCTTAGCTTTCTGAGGGCAAGCTTTCTTAGGATGGTTCCCAACTGCCTTTGGAGGTTTCTAACTCCAGATTCGCGGGTGTATCCTCTTATAACCTCCAAAAGGGCTTCCTCTTGGAATATAACCTCTCCCTGTTTAAAGCCGTGCAAGGGCAAAAGCTTGGGCAACAGGTGATTTTTGGCTATAAATACCTTCTCCTCCTCCGAATAACCAGAGAGGTATATCACCTCCATCCTATCAAGGAGAGGTCTTGGAATTGTATCCACCCTGTTGGCGGTGCAGACAAAGAACACCTCCGACAGGTCAAAGGGTAAGCCTATGTACAGGTCTGTAAGGGTCTTGTTTTGTTCTGGGTCCAACACCTCCAACAGCGCTGCGGCAGGGTCTCCTTGGAAGGATATGGATATCTTATCTATTTCATCCAGAACGATCAGAGGGTTTTTGGTACCCGCCTGCTTTACCGCCTGAATGATCCGACCCGGTAGGGCACCCACGTAGGTTCTCCTGTGTCCTCTGATCTCCGCCTCGTCCCTTATGCCACCCAAGGATATTCTCACGAACTTTTTACCCAAGGCTTCCGCTATGGATTTTCCAAGGGATGTTTTGCCTACGCCCGGAGGACCTACAAAACAGAGGATCTGCACCGCAGTGCTTTTACCTTTTGTAAGCTTCTTCACCGCCAAATACTCTATGATTCGCTCCTTTACCTTCTCTAAGTTGTAGTGATCCCTGTCCAAGATCTCTTTGACCCTTTCTAAGTTGTATCTGTCTTTGGTTTTTTTGTTCCAGGGCAATTCCAAGACCCAATCAAGCCAAGTTCTTATCACTCCAGCCTCCGCAGATTCTGGATGCATTCTCTCCAGCCTCTTTATCTGCTTTTCTATTTCTTCCCGCACCTCTTTTGAAAGCTTCAGCTGGGCTAACTTCTTTCTGTAGTTCTCTATCTCTTCCTTTTTCTCGTCAAGCTCTCCGAGCTCTTCTTGGATAGCCTTTAGCTGTTGCCTGAGGAAGTACTCCCTCTGCTCCTTCTCTATTCTTTCCCTTGCGGTGTTCCTGATCCTGCTCTGGACTTCCAGCATACCCACTTCGTTGGACAGATACTGATATACCAGCTTTAGCCTTTCGATGGGATCCAAGCTTTCTAAGACCTTCTGGGCTTCGTGGGACTTTATGTCCGAAATGGATGCGGTAAGGTCCGCCAGCTTTCCGGGGTCCTCCAACTCCCTTATTACCATCAGGAGGTCCGGGATCACCTGCTTTCCTAAGGCTACCGCCCTATCCAAAAGCTCCTTTACAGCGGAAATGTATGCCCTGTCTTCTCTGCTAAGTTCCTCCGGGTTTATTTCCTTTTCATCTATGGCTTTAACCAACGCCCAGTAGTGGTCCTCCTTTTTGTAGTAGTCCTTTATATGCGCCCTCTTTATACCCTGCACGAGTATTTTTAGCTTTCCTTCCTCCAAAGGCGTTGCCCGGATGATGTGGGCTATAACGCCCATAGAGTAAATGCCTTCTTTGTCTGGCTCCTCCACGTTCTTTTCCTTTTGCAAGACCAAGAGGATTAGCCTGTCCCTTTTGAGGGCGCTCTCTATGGCTCTGACAGAAAAGTCCCTGCCCACAAAGAGGGGAACAACCATGGCGGGGAAGACCACCAAGTCCCTCAGGGGCATGGCGGGCAGTTCAAACTCCTCCGACGGAACCTCTGGCAATCTGAAAAAGTCCTCCATCATCAACTTGTCAGCTCCTCCACAAAGGTTTTTGGGTCAAACTCCTGCAAATCCTCCAAACCCTCACCTACCCCCAAAAGCTTTATGGGAATTTTTAACTCACTGCATATGGGCACCACCGCACCACCCTTTGCAGAACCATCCAACTTGGTAAGCACTATACCGCTAACATCCACCGCCTCCTTAAAAACCTTAGCCTGTGAAAGGGAGTTCTGTCCTATTGTGGCATCCAACACCAAGAGGGTTTCGGTGGGCTCCTCTGGGTAGAACTTCTGAATGACCTGCTTTATTTTCCTTAGCTCCCTGATAAGTGGCTCCTTTGTGTGGAGCCTTCCGGCGGTATCTATCAAAACCACGTCGTAGTTTTCTTTCTGAGCCTTTTCCAGAGCCTGATAGACCACCGACGCAGGGTCTGCACCCTCCTCCTTATAGACTATATCCGCTCCGCTCCTCTGAGCCCAAACCTGCAACTGCTCTATTGCCGCAGACCTGAAGGTATCTCCAGCACAGAGCAGAACCTTTTTCCCTTGACTTTTGAACCTATAGGCGAGCTTTCCTATGGTGGTGGTTTTTCCAGAACCGTTGACTCCCAAAAAGAGATAAACCTTGCCTTCCTTTAACTCTCCTTTACAGTTTCCTATGTAGCTTAGCAACTTCTCCCTTAGCACAGGCAACAGCTCTTCCCAGGTTTTTATGTTTTTCCTTATAGCTTCCTTTCTTAGCTCCTCCACCAGTTGCTCCGCAGTTTTTACTCCAATGTCTGCCCTTATGAGCCTCTCTTCAAGCTCCTCCAATAGTTCTTCGTCTACCTTCCTCCCTGCAAAGATAACGCCAAACTCAAGGAGCTCCCTCGTCTTTTTTAGACCTTTGCGGAGCCTTTCCAAAAAGCCCTCTTTTTTTACCTCCACAAGACCGAGCTTTTTCTTTATCTCCAAAATGTGCTCTTCCAACTCCTTCTTTTGGATTTCGTTTGCCAGCTTAAAAGCCCTCTCAAAAAACTCAAGGCTTTCTTTGGGCTGTGCCTCCTTCAAAAGCATCCCAGCCCTATAGAGGCTCTCATAGTCTCCCACCTTGGAGTACTCCTCCACCGCCTTTTGGATCTCTCCCACTTTTTCGTAGAGAAGTGCCCTTTCTTTGGCGGTGGCTAAATTTTTGTCGTAGTATTCCACCAGTTGGTAGGCATAGTAATACTTGCCCTCATCCATATAAAGCTTAAAGAGAATGGGTCTTAGCTCAGGGTCTTCTTTGAATCTTTCTAAAATCTCTATAGCCTTGTCCTTTTTGCCCTTTTCTATGAGCTTAAGAATGGCAGATTTATCTCCCTTTTCCGCTAACTTTTCCTCTTCTGACTTTTTGAAAAAGCCAAACATTTCACTTCATAGCTTCTACTGCGTTGACTATATCTATGAGCTCGTAGGTTATGGACTCCTGCCTTGCCTTGTTGAAGATCAAGGTCCATGTTCTTATAAGTTCGTCCGCGTTGCGCGTAGCATTATCCATAGCCACCATCCGGGCAAAGTGCTCCGCTGCGTTGGACTCAAGCATAGCCCTGTACAGTTGATAGTTCAAATAAAGGTCAATAAGCTTGTTTATGAACGTTTCCGCATCCACCTCAAACTCGTAGGAGCTATAGTCTTGCTCTTTTTGCTCTATTCTTTCAAAGGGCAAAAACCTTCTAACCACAGGCTTATAGCTTACCCTTGTGATCATTTCATTGTTTATTAGATACACTCCGTCTGTCTCTTTGTTTTGGTATCTTTGCCGGACTAACTCGCCCACCTCTTTAACCACATCAAAGTTGATCTCCTTTCTAAAGACCTCCTCGTAAGCCTTTAGAACCTTCCAGCTTCTCTTTTGGAAGTATTGGGCACCCTTACGTCCTATAAGGATAAGGGATACCTCTATGCCATTCTGATTTTTTTCTGCGATAAGCTCTTCTGCCTTCTTTATTACGTTTGAGTTGAAGGCACCAGCCAAGCCTCTATCTGCAGTTATAAGAATGATATCAACCTTTCTTTCTTCTCTAACCTCCAAGAGAGGATGCGCGCTCATATCCACATGAGCAGAAAGGTGAGCAAGCATCTCGTAAAGCCTTTCTGAGTAGGGCCTTGAGGCGTATATTGCCTCCTGAGCCTTTCTCAGCTTAGCGGCGGAGACCACCTTCATAGCGTTGGTGATCCTTCTGGTGTTCTTTATACCTTGAATCTTTCTTCTTATATCCCTCGGAGAAAGCTTTGGCATGGCATTTAAATTATAACACAGACTCCTTCCCTCTGCTACTTTGTGTTATAATTCTAAATAGCCTACATAAGGGAGCTTGAGGGTCCAAGTGGGACCCTTGTCAACTTGGCAACTGAATAGGGAGTGGTATTTTTATTTTGGAAATCTCAATTTTAGCAGAGAGAGGGTTTTGATTTTCAAGTGTTTTAAGAGGTAGTTTCACCGTAAAGCCGTAATTATGTAATGCCGTAATGCCGTAATTATGGTCAGCGGCGGAAAGTATTGAGAGACAAGGATTTAAATTTGATAATAACAGACTCAACTTTGCATGATCTCGGATTTCGGAAAATTAACTTCATTTGAAAAGGGTACCCCCTTGACAAAATGATTGATATGTCTTATCTTAGTTAATGTGGTCGTTTGGGGTTCCTAATGTACCGTGTGGAGTTGAAAGGCCCAGAAGGCTGGGGTTTAGGCGTGAGGGATGGTTGGTTCCTAATGTACCGTGTGGAGTTGAAAGTATTCTATACTTTCTAATGCTTTTGCTATCTCAGTATGTTCCTAATGTACCGTGTGGAGTTGAAAGACTGCCCTTGCCAAGCTTTTTTGTATCTCTTTTGCCAGCGTTCCTAATGTACCGTGTGGAGTTGAAAGAATCTTACTCTCTCAATGGTTTGGTGTTTTGTTTTGGTGTGTTCCTAATGTACCGTGTGGAGTTGAAAGGGTTTCCACAGAAAACAAAACCTTCAGTCGCTCTTATGTTCCTAATGTACCGTGTGGAGTTGAAAGCACAATAACGCATGCCTAACTCCTTTTAAACAACTGAGTTCCTAATGTACCGTGTGGAGTTGAAAGTTTGATAAAGGTATAGTTCATACATGACAACACCTCCTTGTTCCTAATGTACCGTGTGGAGTTGAAAGTCAAGTATCTCAGACATCGCACTCACATTTTGCACTTGTTCCTAATGTACCGTGTGGAGTTGAAAGTGAAGCAGCACAACCAAGACCAAGCCCACCTAAGACTAAGAGGTTCCTAATGTACCGTGTGGAGTTGAAAGCCTTTATGTTTTCTTTCTCAGCTTCCGCTTTATCTCTTTCTTGTTCCTAATGTACCGTGTGGAGTTGAAAGCCCAGCCCCGCCACCAGAGGACTGGGTGGGTTGTTATTCATTTGTTCCTAATGTACCGTGTGGAGTTGAAAGTGAGACTTATAGCGTATGAATTACTTGTTCGTGCTGTGTTCCTAATGTACCGTGTGGAGTTGAAAGCCCCGCTGTGGGCGTTTTCTGGTCGGGTTGTGGAGCCGTTCCTAATGTACCGTGTGGAGTTGAAAGTCTCTTGTAAGTTTATAAGGGTCTGGCACTACAATTGGGTTCCTAATGTACCGTGTGGAGTTGAAAGCCTGCAGAGCTTAAATTCTTTGTCCTTCTCTGTTATAAAGTTCCTAATGTACCGTGTGGAGTTGAAAGCTGAAAAGCCACTGAAAAGAAAACTGAAAAAGCATCAAGTTCCTAATGTACCGTGTGGAGTTGAAAGACCTCGTGAAGAGGGTTTACTCCTTACTTTAGCCAGTTCCTAATGTACCGTGTGGAGTTGAAAGGTGGTAGTATTTTCTCTTTGTAAAAATCATCAAGCAAGTTCCTAATGTACCGTGTGGAGTTGAAAGGGCTACCAGGCAAGGTGCTTCGCAGCAAACCAATCCATCAGGTTCCTAATGTACCGTGTGGAGTTGAAAGACCTCAGTAGTGTAAGAGAAAAACTCTTCATCGCTAAAGTTCCTAATGTACCGTGTGGAGTTGAAAGGAAGCAGTTCCCGAAGGCGTTGAAGCTATAGAACTTGGTTCCTAATGTACCGTGTGGAGTTGAAAGAGGGCTTCTCTCTGCGGTTGCTTCCATCCTGATATTCTGTTCCTAATGTACCGTGTGGAGTTGAAAGTTCGTATAGCCCGTTCAACATCTCTCCCAAAATTGACCCGTTCCTAATGTACCGTGTGGAGTTGAAAAAGAGTTGTCAGAAACTGCCTAATTTTTGTGTTTTATAAACTATATGAAGTTTTTTGTGTTTTTTAGGCCAGTTTCTATAAGGCTTTTTGAACCTTACTATCCAGACAGGCTTGAGCTTCAGTACGATAGAAAGTTTATGCCCATACTTAAAAAGGCACTAAGGCGAGCTCTGAAAAGAAGGCACGAGTTAAGACCTATGAGACCAATAGACTTTTACA
>WYEK01000074.1 GCA_009903855.1 Thermocrinis sp. | reverse complement strand
TATATTTTCTAAACAAGTGATAAGACTGAATGGAAGGGTCTATAAGGATTTTAGCAAGATTAAACACTGGTGTGTTTGTTATATAGGACATAACATACAGGCAAGCTATTTGTAAGTCTGAGACTTTTGGCGGTCTTCCTACTTTCACTTGTTTTTCACAGTCTGACAAGACTATAGAGATGGACAGAAGGACTTTTTGGTATAAACTATTAAGGTAGTTCATTGTTGCGCCTCCTTAGTGGGATTTGAGGGTATTATAAACCCCTGCCCACTAAGGGCTTTTTTCAGAAGATTTTCTTAGCTTTTCTGAATTTCTCACCCGAGGTATCTCTTAGATATAATAAAACGAATGGACATAAAGGAGCTTGAAAATTGGCTTTGGGACATAGCGAGCATTTTGAGAGGTCCGGTAGAGGCATACAATTACAAGGATTACATTTTGCCTCTCGTATTCTTACGGAGCTAAAAATCTAGAACATTGATAAATAAAGACTTCAATACAACAGTGGGCGTAGCCGAAATTATACGAAAAATTCATCTACATCACTAATCGGAAAAGATTTCTCTCCCGAGTCTTAAATTAATAGTTTCCTTTATCTTTTTCAATTCTTTTTCCAGATCGCTTCTACCCTTTGATTTCAAGATTTTAGAAATCTCTTCTGTAGACTTTCTAATCTTTCTTTTATACGAGTTTAAAATTCTTTCTGACGCATTGTGTGTCAGTAAGTCTATATATTTTAGAACTAATTCTGGAAACTCGTTAGCCATTCCAACTAACACATCAAGTGCTAAATAGACATGTTCCTCTGTTATTTCATCAACTAACTCCACAGTCTTTATAAGATTTTCTAAAGCCCACTTATCGTCAAATTTTTTGGAAACAAACCAGTGAATAAAACTTTTCAATTCTTTCTGAAAATCCTGTCTATTTGATAAGTCCTTTATATAACTCATACGCCATTCCCATAATGTTTTGAACCTTTGAATAACATCGCCGGGTAATTCATACTTTAATAGTTGTTGCCCTATATAGCTAATAAACTTCTCTCTAACATCACCGTTTGCTTTTTCCCAAAATTTGTGGAAAATAGGATCGTCTAATGAAATTATTCCCCATCCGTATAGAACTACTAAATGATGTACTGAGTCTTTCTTGCATTCTGACTCTGCATCATATTTCATGTTTTCAATAGCATAAGCGTATATATCTCTAAACAAGCTATAAGCCTTATAGTGCTGATAACCAGCCCGAACATAAGCACACCAAGCCCCCCAGAAGTAATCTACTCTATCTTTGGAAAAAATCTTGGGTATCATATCTTTTGCCCAGTGTTCGTCAATGTTTAAAAGTGAATGAAGATAAAAACCATAAACAACGTGTATAATTATAGATGTTTGTTTATTCAAATAAAACTCAAGCCTACCCTTAACTTCCGGAATGCTATTAAGGTCTTTTATTTTATTGTTTTCCTTAAGCCAACTAGTATAAAGGATCAAGCTGGCTATTGCTGCGCCTTCTAAAGTGTTAAAAATAGTAAAGTTATATTTGTCATTAACTATGTCTCTTAGTCTTATTTTCTCTTCAGTTTCCAACTTATCCAATTTATTTACAATCCCCTCTATAACTTCCCAAGGCTCATCTTTGTAATCAACAGGGATTAAATTCTCTTCAAAAGCATCTATTAATAATTTTGCTATTTCAAGCAGTATATCTTTTTTAGCACTTCTTTTGACGATTTCCTTAATCAACTTTAAAGCCTTTTCCGAAATACACTTTTTTAATGATGCACGCAAGTCGCCAATTAAAAGCTCCTTATATGAAGGATGAGCATCTATCAATTTATCTATCTCCTCCGCAAATTTTTCTGGATTACCTAAGGCCTTTGCTATGGAATAATCTGGCTTTTCATGTATCTTCAATTTGATAATCCTTCTCATTTGTGCCTTCCAATCATCTTCCACAGAACCCCCTATATCCCCGTTCATACAGATTATTAGGTAATAATCACCATTCCAACTACCATCTGAAAGCTCTCTTCCTTCTTCAAAAACCATCAAGTAATTGTAGCCCTTCTTGTCAAGCTCCTTCTCAATCTCTTCAATGAGAGAATTAAAACTATGATATGCAACTAATAGCCCTTTAACAAGCAAAAGTTCCAGATGAGGACTTTTATCTAATTTATCAGATTTTACTTTTCTCAGGTTATCAAATTTACATTTGCTTTCTTCAACATACTCTTCAATCTTTTTTATGTGAGCCTCTATATCTTCCTTCTCCCAAGGGAGAAGAAAACTAACGGTAAAAATAAAGCCATTCTCTGAACTTTCTTCAGATACATTTACTCGCCTTATTCTCGGGAGACTTACATCAAGTTGTTCAAAAAGGTAATCTTCATTAAAATCTTCCATACGTTTTTTTAGTCGTCCCATACGTCTTCTTAGTTTTGTTAGTTTTTTCTTAAAATCCTCAATTTGCTTTTTATAAAAGTATTTCTGAAGGAAATCTTTTATACGCCGTTTAAGTCCTTCTTCTTTGCTACTTTGTATGGCAGTTTTAGCATCTCTAATCTTGTCCAGACATTCTTCTTCATTTCCATCCAAGCATGAATAGATATAATAAGTATAAGTGTCGAGGCTTATTAAGAATCTTTCATCTTGCCTTTTTATATCCTTAATAATTTCCTTTAACTGTTCCCTCTTTTGATACGACAAATCTTCTACATATTTCTCCTGATCTTCGCTTTCAAGGATATTTTCAATATCACTTATCCTATCTATAATATATTCCCACTTTTCTTCGTATTTACCAAGCTCTTCTTTCAGACCATCCCAATATTTCTTCACCTTTTCAGGAGGTAGCTTTGAATAAAAAGTTATCTTCAATTTTACGACAATGTGCAAGTTCTTAATTGATAAGCTATGTTCCATAATCGGAAATTGTATTTCTTTTTGAATTCCATCTAACGTTTTATAACCCACTGGACGGTCATAATCTCTTCGCTCTGTCTTTATCTCAATCGCAAGGTCTGGAAGTCCTTCTTTCTTTGACCTTAGGTAGAAATCTGGCATCCGCTTTGAGACATTGTTTGGGTGCTTATCTGTATACTCATCTATAAACTCGTAGTAGACGTATAAATTAAAGACCTCGTTGAGAAGCCTTTCTTCATTTTCTCTATGCTTTTCTATGGACATACACTACCTCCTGCATTTATTATACAGTAATTGATATACCAGCAACTACAATCCATATCTGATTACCAGCCTCATAAGCTTCTCCCAGCTTCTCCTTTATCTCCAAACACGACCCAGAGAACGCAACAAACTTCTTTAACATAATTTTAATAAACTCTTCCAACCTTATCCTCGTGTTCAAGACAATGCCTGTATCTTCATCTTCCTTTTTTACCAAATACATGCTCAATGGCGGAAAGCTTAACACTAACCATTTTAAAACCCAAACAGAAGGCTCCAAGCTCTTAGAGATGAATGTTATAATAAAACCCTTAACCAATCCTTTAAGGAGGCTTTGATGTTTAAGGTTCTCATCACAGACCCTATATCCGAGAAGGGCATTGAGATTTTAAAGAGGGAGCCGGACATTGAAGTGGATAACGAGCCAGAAATAAGCTACGAAGAGCTTTTGGAGGTGGTAAAGGATTACGACTGCATAATAACCAGAAGTAGGACGCCCGTAACCGCAGAGCTCTTGGAAAGGGCAGAAAGGCTAAAGGTAGTAGGAAGGGCTGGTGTGGGGGTGGATAACATAGACGTAGAAGAGGCATCCCGCAGGGGTATTTTGGTGATCAACACACCCGGTGCCAACACCATAGGCGCCACAGAGCTAACCTTAGCCCATATGCTGAGCGTAATAAGAAACTTCCATAATGCCCACAACTCTATGCTGGAAGGTAGATGGGACAGAAAAAAATTCATGGGCACGGAGCTTTACGGAAAAACCCTGGGCATAATAGGGCTTGGAAACATAGGCTCCCAAGTTGCCATAAGGGCAAAGGCTTTTGGAATGAAAGTGCTCGCCTACGACCCCTACATTCCAAAGGAGAAGGCAGACAGGCTTGGGGTCAAACTCGTTGAGGACCTAAAGGAAATGCTAAAACAGGTGGATATTCTGACCATACACGCACCACTCACCCACGAGACAAAGCACATGATCACAAGAAAAGAGTTTGAACTAATGAAGGATGGTGCAGTGCTCATAAACTGTGCAAGGGGTGGGATCGTAAAGGACGAAGACCTTATTTGGGCCCTTGAAACGGGTAAGCTCTCCGGAGTTGGGCTTGATGTTTATTCGGTGGAGCCTCCTCCTTACGAATTCATAGAAAAGCTAAAGAAGTTTCCCAATGTTTCCCTCTCTCCTCACATAGGGGCAAACACTTATGAGTCTCAAGAAAACGTGGCGGTTATAATAGCCCAGCAGGTAATAAAAGCCCTGAGGGGGCAGACGGTGGAGTATGTGGTGAACGCACCCTTCCCAGACCTCTCTGTGCTTACCCTTATAAAACCTCACTTGGATTTGGCGGAGAGGATGGGCAAGTTTTTGGTGCAGTGGGCAGAGGAGGGCATAAGGGAAGTTCATGTGGAGGTAAGGGGAGACATAGCGGAGCACTTCCACCCAATAGCGTCGGCGGTTTTGATGGGGATACTGAAGGAGGTGGTGGATTTTCCCATAAACATAATAAACGCATCCTATGTGGCAAGGGATAGAGGCTTAAAGGTGGAGGAGCTAACCTCTGAGGAGACGGTAGATTTCAAGCACTATATAAAGGTGGTAGTAAGGTCCAATAGTTCAGAAAGGATGGTGGTGGGCACCATCTTGGAGGGCAACCTACCTCGGATAATTCAGATTGATAAATACAGGGTGGATGTGGAGCCTGAGGGTATTATGCTACTCTTTGAGAACAAGGACGTGCCGGGTGTTATAGGAAAGATCGGAACCATGCTGGGGCAGGCAAAGGTCAACATTGCAGGTTTTAGGCTCGGAAGAGAAAAGAGGGGTGGCATAGCTTTGGGTATTCTGAACTTGGACGACCCAGTGCCGGAGGAAGTCCTTGAGGAGATCAGAAAACTTCCGGAGATTTTGTTTGTTAAGCAAGTAGTAATTTAGAGATGTGATCTACCAAAAACTCCGCAAAGGAAAGCTTATCGGAAAAGGAAAAGGGAACCGCATTGCCATCCTTGAAGATAAGGTAGCCTTTGTGTCCTTCCTTTCCCATAGTGCCTACGGGGTTTGCCACCAGCAGGTCCAATTTCTTTCTTTTTAGCTTTTCTAAGCCCTTTTCTAAGAGAAATTGCTCCTCCTCAAGGGCAAAGCCCACCACCTTTAAACCTTCAAGCCCAAGCTTGCCAACCTCCTCCAAGATATCTGGATTTTTCACCAGCCTAATTTCAAGGACATCTTGGTCCTTTTTGAGCTTGCCCTCCACTTTCTCCGAAGGTCTGTAGTCAGCCACCGCCGAGTTCATCACCAAAAGGTCTGCAAACTTTACATTCTCAAGGACAGCTTTCAGCATCTCCTCCGCAGAGGAGACCCTTATGAGAGGTATCTCCGGTGGAGGGCTTTCTTCCGTGTATCCTGCGATAATCTGAACATCCGCACCGTGCCACCTTAGAACCCTTGCAATGGCAAAGCCCGTCCTTCCGGTGGAAAGGTTGGATATAAACCGCACATCGTCTATAAACTCCCTCGTTGCCCCTACCGTGAGCAGAACCTTTTTGCCCTGCAATGGCTTTGGGCGTATGCCCCACTCTACCCAGTCAAGGATCCTCTCAAGGCTCGCGAGCCTACCCTTTCCCTCCTCCTCACAGGCAAGCCTCCCCTCCTCCGGTTCTATTATCACCACTCCCCTTTTCTTTAACCTTTCTACGTTCTCCTGCACCGCGGGATTTTGCCACATCTCTACGTTACAAGCGGGTGCCAGCATCAGCAGACCCTTATGGGCTAACACGCAGTTGGTTAGGAGATTGTCTGCTATGCCGTTGGCGATCTTAGAGAGGGTGTTTATACTGCATGGGGCTATCAAAAAAAGGTCGCACCAGCGGGGCAGTGTTATGTGCAAGAAAGGGTCCTCTTCCTCCCAATCAGAGTATGCCCTGTTGCCACTCAAGGACGAAAAGGTAAGCCTGGTTATGAACCTCTCCGCAGTAGGTGTGAGGACTACCTTTACCTGATGGTTTTTGTGTTTTAGCTCTCTTACCAGCTCGCAGGCTTTGTGGATGGCAACAGAAGAACAGACACCCAGCAATATTTTAGCCATTTTCTCATATTTTAAGCCTTAACAAACTCTTAACAAATCCTTAACCAAATCTTAACGGAAGATTTCTATACTTAACCCCGAAACCAACAGGAGGTACAAACCATGGGCGAGTACTTTGGAGATATCTTAAAGAGAGCTCTGGACAGAAGGGACTTTTTGAAGCTGACGGGTGCTTCTGCGGTAGTGCTTTCTTCACCCCTTGCTCATGCAAAGGCAAAAAATAAGCCCACAAAATCCCTCTCATACAAAACTATATATCCCAACAACGAAGACAGAGTTATAGTGCCAGAAGGTTATAGGGTAAGCATACTTATCAAGTGGGGAGACCCCTTGGACAACGGAGAACCCCTCAACTGGAACAAGGTATACGAAGGACCAACCCCAGGGGATGTGGAAAGGCAGAAAAAGTGCTTTGGCTACAACGCAGACTTTGTTGGCTTTTTTAAGCTAACATCTGATAGGGCTCTTTTGGCGGTAAACCACGAATACACAAACCCAGAGCTCATGTTTAAGGGCTTTGATTTAAAGAACCCAAACCCCACAAAGGAGCAAGCGGACCTCATGCTCCAAGCCCACGGTGTATCGGTGGTGGAGATAAGGAGAAAACCTGACGGCTCTTGGGAGTATGTAAAGGGCTCTATCTTTAACAGAAGGATCACAGGCGATACCGAGTGCCTTATCTCTGGACCAGCCAAGGGACACAGGCTAATGAAAACCTCTTACGACCCAAACGGACTGTTGGTTTATGGAACCCTAAACAACTGCTCAGCGGGTAAAACCCCCTGGGGAACGGTGCTAACCTGCGAGGAAAACTTCCACAGCTACTTTGGGGGAGATATCAATTCCATAAGCGATGGATTGGTAAAAGAAATCCACCAAAGATACGGTGTGCCCAGCAGGCGCGCTGGACAGTATGGGTTTAACATATATTACGACAGGTTTGATATAAGCAAAGAACCCAACGAAGCCTTTAGGTTTGGGTGGGTGGTGGAAATTGACCCATACGACCCCACAAGACCACCCGTCAAAAGGACAGCCCTCGGAAGGTTCAAACACGAAGCAGCAACTACGGTGGTAGCCAACGACGGAAGGGTGGTGGTCTACATGGGCGACGACGAGAGGTTTGAGTATATCTACAAGTTCGTCACAAAGGGCAAATACGACCCTCTCAACAGAACTGCAAACTTTGGACTGTTGGATGAAGGAACGCTCTACGTGGCTAAGTTCAACGACGACCTCACCGGCGAGTGGATCCCAATAGCCACTGTGGATGGAAACAGGATAACTCCCAATCCCAAACTTCCCGAGCCGTTCCAAAGCGACCCAGTGCTGTGCTTCATATACACCAGAAAGGCGGCAGACCTGCTTGGTGCTACCAAGATGGACAGACCCGAAGACTTTGAATGGAACCCAATAACCAAGAGTGTCTTTGCTGTCCTCACATATAACGAAAGAAGGGGTGCGTCCGGACAACCCAGCACAGACAAAGCAAACCCAAGACCACTCAATTACATGGGACACATAATAGAGATCAAGGAACAAAACAACGACCCAGCTTCCACTAAGTTCACCTGGGTAATGGCCATGCTCTGCGGAGACCCAAGGGCAACCGACGAAAACAAAAAGCTATACATCTACGGACAGCCCGCCAAGGAAACCACACCCGCCATTTCCGCACCCGACAACTTTGCCTTTGACAAGCTCGGAAATGTATGGATAGCGACGGATGGAAACCCAAGCACCAACAGGCTCGCCAAGAACGATGGTGTATATACCCTGAACGTATACACCAAAGAGTTAAAGATGTTCCTCTCTGGAGTGCCCGGTTGTGAAATATGCGGTCCTGAGTTCTCCGAAGATTACAAAACCTTCTTCTGTACTATACAGCATCCCGGGGAAGGCGGTGCCAATACCAAATGGCCCTACCTTAACGATGGTGTAGTTGTTCCAAGACCATCCGTAATTCAAGTTCAAAGGAACGACGGCAAGGAAGTCTATCTATAAAGGGTCCTGGGGAAGGCTCCTGCCTCCTCCTCTTTTTTTTCTTTTTTTCCTTTTTTTTATTTCACCTTATGGCATACCTTTTTGTTAAGAAATTGTTAACCTTTTTTGTCAAAAATTAATGATTTCTTAACACTAAAGCATTAGCATATTTCTTAGCATGTATGCCATAGTAGAAATTCACGATGTATCGCCCTTCTACAAACAGGAAGTTTATCAGGCGGTGGAGTTTCTGCAAAGGCTAAGAATAGATAAGTTCTCCCTTTTGGTCATTCCCAACTACATGGAAGAATACCCTCTTTATAAACATAAGGATTTTGTAGGTTTTTTGAAGGCACTGGAGCAAGAGATCGTTTTGCACGGATACAGCCATAAGGCTAAAGTAAAGCTCTCCCAGATCCTTTACACTTACGGGGAAGGGGAGTTTGGGGAGGGGGGTATTGAAGAAACCTACCAAAAGATAGAAAAAGCCTTAGACATCTTTGAGTCTCTGTCCCTTACCGCAAAGTTCTTTGTGCCCCCTGCGTGGATTTCAAACCCATGGATGGAAGATGTGCTCTCTGCCTTTGGTTTTAGGGCTGTGGGCTACAGGGACCTCATAAAGGACCTGCAGAGCGAGGAAAAGATACCCTCTCCTTCCATTACCTTCAGCAACAGACCAGTGCTTTCCTTTCTTAGCCTGATGGCGGTGCCCACCTTTCTAAAGCTTTACAAAAGGGCAAAGGTTTTGAGGCTCTCTTTGCACACAAGGGATTTCAGAGACAGAAGAAAGATAGTCCTTTGGAGGTCCATTCTAAGGGAAGTAAAAAAAGAAAGGGAGGTGATTAGCTATGAGGAACTCTTTAGCAAAAGCAGACCTGCACCTTCACTCCAAGGCGTCTAACCTGCCGGGTGGTTGGTTTAGCAAGCTGATCGGATGCCCC
>WYEK01000118.1 GCA_009903855.1 Thermocrinis sp. | reverse complement strand
TTCTTCAGGGACACCGCCAACAGGTTAAACCCCAACAAACACTGCGGTATGGTCTATTCCTCAAATCTCTGCCACGAGATAGTGCAAAATCAAAGCATATCCACCCATGTTTCAGAAACCCTCTCAGAGGACGGCACTATAACCCATGTGAAGAAGTCTGGGGATGTGGTGGTGTGTAATCTGGGTTCTATAAACCTTGGCAAGGTTTGGACAAAGGAGGACTTGGAAAGGGTTGTTCCCATCCTTGTGCGGATGCTGGACAATGTGATAGAGATGAACTTTTATGCCATAAAGGAGGCACAGTACACCAATAAACGCTACAGGGCAATAGGCATAGGTGTTAGCAACTACCACTACTGCCTTGTGAAAAACGGAATTCCTTGGGAGTCAGACCAGCACCTTAGGTTTGCAAACAGTCTTTTTGAAAGGATAGCTTATTATGCCATAAAGGGTTCAATGGAGCTTGCGAAAGAGAGAGGCAAATATCCGCTTTTTGATGGGTCAGACTGGAGTAAGGGCATATTCTTTGGAAGGACGCCAGAAGAAAACCAAAGGCTTTCTCAGGAAAACGGAAACAACTTTGATTGGATAGGGCTGGCAGAGGAGGTTAAAAGGAATGGAATGAGGAATGCATACCTCTTAGCCCTTATGCCCACTGGTTCTACTTCTTTGATAGTGTCCGCTACTCCCTCCATAGACCCAATCTTTGCCAAATTCTACAAAGAAGAGAACATGTCGGGCATTTTGCCTCAAGTTCCGCCTGAGGTGGATAAATACTACTGGCACTATAAATCTGCATATAACATAGACCAAGAGTGGATCATCCGTGCTGCGGCGGAGCGTCAGAAGTGGATAGACCAAGCCCAGAGCTTGAACCTGTTTATTGACCCTGAAAGGATAGATGGTCCTACCCTCTCTAAGCTTTACACCTTGGCTTGGGAACTTGGGCTAAAGACTGTGTATTATTGTAGGAGTAAGTCTCTAACAGACATAGAGGAATGCGAAAGCTGTGCAACGTAAGGTTGGTGATCTTTGACCTTGATGGCACGCTCATTGACTCTGCGGAGGACATAGCCCTCCATGTGGGTCGTGTTTATAGAGAGCTCAAGGGCAGGGATGTGCCCACTAATGAGGTTAAAAAGAACATAGGAGACGGTGCCCGAAGCCTCTTGGCAAACTTCTTTCAAGGGCAAGAGTTAGAAGAGGCCCTGGAGAGGTTTTTACACTACTACATTTCAGAGCCCGTAATACACACCAAGCCCTACGAAGGAGTGATGGAGACCTTGGAGGGCTTGAAGGAAAGGGGAATACTTTTAGCTGTTGCTACCAACAAGCCCCACGCCATAACTCTGGAGGTGTTAAAAAGGTTAAAAATGCTCCACTACTTTGACGAAGTGCTGGGCGCGGACCTATTACCGGAGAAAAAGCCTTCCCCCTTGCCCCTGTTGGAAATAGCCAAACGTTTGGGGGTCTCTCCTGAGCTTGGCCTGATGGTGGGAGACTCAGAAAACGATATTCTGGCAGGAAGGAGGGCTGGCATGCTAACTGCCCATGCCCGTTGGGGATACAAAGCTCCCCAGAGCCCACCGGACTATCATTTGGACCATCCAAAAGAACTCTTGCGCCTAATTGACTGACTGGTCGGTATGTTATAATTTTGCCCAACATGTGGGTACTTCTTTTAAGCTTGGTTTTTTTGTTTGCCTGCGGGAAAAAGGAACAAAAACCCCAAGAGCAAAGAACACAAAAACCTGTGGTCATAACCACCTACACAGTCTCAAGCCAGGAGGTGGAGGAGTATTACACCACAAAGGGCTACTTTGAGTCTCCTCAGGATGTAATTCTTAAGCCAGAGGTAAGTGGGAGGGTTGCCCAGCTTTATGTGGAAGAGGGTGCCTTTGTAAGGAAAGGACAGCCCCTTTTGAAGATAGACCCATCCGAGTACGAAAACACCCTCAGACAGCTTCAGGCACAGCTCTCTCAGGCAAAGGTCAACTACGAAAACCAGAGGGCTATAGTTGAGAGAAGAAGGATGCTCTTTGAGAAGGAGTTGATCGCAAAGGAGGAGTATGACAACGCCTTGGCACAGCTCAGGGCCCAAGAGGAGCTTTTAAAATCCATAAGTTCCCAGATAGCCAACGCCCAGCTTATGGTTTCAAAAACTGTCCTTAATGCACCCTTTTCTGGCTACATTGCCCAGCGTTTTGTAAGTGTGGGAGACTATATAACTCCCCAGTCTCAAACCTTCAGGCTTGTAGCCTTGAACCCCCTTAGGGTGGTCTTTCAGGTTCCTCAGGAGCTGGTAGCCTTTGGTAAGGTGGGTAAAATGGTAAATTTGGAGGTGGAGGGTGTGGGAACGGTAAAAGGAAAGGTAATCTTTGTGTCTCCCACCGCAGACCAAAGCAGGCTCTTGACCCTGAAGGCACTGGTGGATAACAGAGAGAACCTGATAAAGCCGGGCATGTATGCCTTGGTTAAACTGCCCACCCAGAAGGTTTCTGCCTTTGTAGTTCCCGAGAGGGCTGTTGTTCTGAGGGGAACCAAGAAGATCGTGTGGAAGGTGGAGGGACAGAAGGTTATGCCAGTGGAAGTACAGGTCTTAAAGCAGGAAGATGGAAAGGCATACATCAAGGCAGACCTCAAAGATGGAGATCAGATAGCCTTAGATAACGCCTTCTTGCTAAGGGAAGGCGTTGCGGTGGAGATAAAGCGGTGAGGGTAATAGTACTTTTGCTTTTGGTTTTGGGCTTTGCTAGGGCTATTACCTTAGAGCAAGCCCTCGAGCTTGCCAAAGAGAGGGCAAACCAGATAAGGCTCTCAGAACTGGACATAAAAAAGGCAGAAGAAGAGATCAAGAGGGCAAGGGCTAGCATTCTACCACAGGTAAGCGTCTCCTACAACTACACCCACTTTGGGCAGGACTTAGCCTTGGGGTTCACGCCCCACAACAGACAAAGCGCAGTCCTCCAGCTGAACCAGACCATCTTTAACAAACAGGTCTTTGAACTTATAAAGCTGGCAAACATCCAGAGGGAACTTCAGAGCCTTATCAAAGAGGATGTGCAAAGAACATTGGAAAGTCAAGTGAAGGACCTATTCTATGGACTCTTGTACAGAAAGGCAATCATAAAGCTTCAAGAGGAGAACGTTAATTACTGGGAGGAAAACTACAGAGTGGTCTCTGCCAAGTTTTCTGTGGGGGTGGTGCCCAAGGTGGAGCTCCTGAGGGCACGGTCCCAGCTTGAGCAGGCAAAGGCCCAGCTTGAGCAGGCAAAGGCGGATTATCTGAAGGCTTTGGAGGACTTCAAAGCCCTTTTAAAGCTTGAGGGAGATGTGGAATCGGAAGGTACATTGGAACTGAAAGAGTTTAATCCCAAAGAGGAGGAGCTCTTGCAGGCTTTGAAAGAGAAAAACTCCACCCTCAGAGTTGCTAAAAAGTCGGTGGAGTTGGCACAGGGTACGGTGGAATTAAAAAGGGCACAAAACTTCCCCACAGTAAATGGTTTTGCTAACTATCAGCTGTTCACGGGGAGGAGGTCTTTCTTTGGAAGTACTGAACTGCTAAAGGGCTACTCCTTTGGAGTAAGCATCAATTATCTGATCTTTGATGGCTTTTCAAGGAAAGCAGAAATATCAGAGGCGGAGTTGGACCTTCTCAAACAGAGGGAAAATCTGTTGCAGTTAGAGTACGACCTTAAGGCAAGGCTAAGGAGCACACTTCTTTCCATAAAGTCCCTCAAGGCTCAAATAAAGGCAGTGCAGAGCTCGTTGGAATCTGCCAAGGAGAGCTTAAGGCTGTCCACCGAGAGATACAAACTGGGAGTGGGCAGTCAGTTGGAGGTTTTGGAGGCAAGGGCAAACTACAACAACCTATTGGCAAACTACTATCTTCTTCTATATCAATATAACTCCTCCTTGGCAAGCTTGGAAAGGCTAACCCAATGAGTTCTGCCAGGGAAAGGCTACTTGAATCTGCAAAGATACTCTTTTCTCAAAAGGGTTATTACGCCACCAGTGTGGAGGACATTGTGGAAAGTGCAGGGTTCTCCAAGGGCACCTTTTACTTTTACTTCAAAAGCAAAGAGGAGCTCTTTAAAAGCTTAGTGGAGGAGATGCATTTAAACATTGTGAAAAGGTTGGAGAGTTTTTTTGGAGAGGGACTTGCCCTTGGAGGATGCACTGATTGAATACGCCGAGGTTTTTTTGGAGGACATATACCAAAACAGGCATATAGCCCAGATTTTTCTCTTCCAACTGGTGGGAACCAATGAGGAATTTAGGGAGCTTTATTAAACCAAAGTATCCCACTTGAGGGAACTGTTAACTGAAATGGTGGATAGGGCTATTCAAAGAGAAGAAATATCCTACAAAAACGCAGAAAATATAGTTAATTTGTATGCGGGATTTTTGAGAATGTTGGTGCTTGAGTATGTTTTTAGGGAAAAGGAGCCAGATTTGGAGAGAGTAAAAAGCTTAGCCCAAGAGGGTGTGAAGGTGCTCTTTAGGGGGCTAAAAAATGCTTAGAATTTTTGTTTTTTTGGTTTTTCTGGTTCATCAATCATGGGCAATAGGATTGTCTGAGGTTATTCAAAGAGCCTTGGAGAAAAACCCTGAACTTTCGGCCCTAAGGCAAGAGCTAAGGTCTGCTAATCTATCACTTTCTGCAGAAAAACAGCTCTTTTTGCCAGAGTTCTTTTTTACATACCGCTACAACTACAACTTTGAAAAGCAAACCTTTAACATACCCATCCTCAGCGGATTGCAGGTGGAAAGTGCCAAAAAGTCCTATCAGACCTTTCAGGCGGGGCTCAGATATACGGTCTTTGATGGGTTTGCCAGGGATTTCTCTGTTGCCTTGGCAAGTTCAAACCTAAAAAGCAAGGAATTTTTACTGAAAGAAAAGGTGGAAAGCCTGAAGTTTGATGTGATCTCCGCATACCTGGATGTTCTTTCTGCAAAGGGTGTGGTTTCCGCCATAGAGAAACAGAGGTCTGCGATTTTGCTTCAGGTTCAAACTGCGGAAGCTTTCTATCAGAAGGGTCTCGTTGCCATAACGGATGTTTTGCAGGCAAAGGTGCGTCTGGCGGAGGTGGAAAGAGACCTAAGAAAGGCGCAGGGGGATTACAGGGTTGCCCTGGCAAACCTCTCCAGACTTTCTGGCATGCCAGAGGAAGAACTTTTAAACTTGGAAGAGCCTAAGGTAGAGGTGGATGTTAGACCTTTGGAGTTTTACTTGCAAAGGGCAAAAGAAAGAAACATTCTCAAGGCCCAAAGGCAAGCCATAGAAGCCTTTAGGGCACAAAAGGGCATTGCCAAGAGCCAGTTTTTCCCAAAGCTATTTGTGGAGGGAGTTTATACCTACTCCGACCAAAATCCCAGCATAAGCCCAAAGGGTGTGTTTGGTATTGTGGGGGGCGTTGCCCTGAGCTTTCAGGGGATAAGACCATATTATCAAGAACTCTCCTTTGGTGCTTTGGAGCTGAAGGCACAGAAAGAGTATGAAGACCTACTGGATAAGGTCCAGCTTGAGGTAAAGAGGGCTTACGAGGAGCTGTTGGTTGCCCAAGACAATCTAAAGGTTGCCCAATCTGCCCTGGCTTTTGCGGAGAAGTTCTTTGAGCTTTCTAAAGAGCAGTATGCCAACCAGATAATAAGCCAGAGGGAGCTTTTGGAAGCGGAAGCCAGCTTAACCAGGGCGAGGGTAGATAGGGTAATTGCCTACTATCAGTTTCTTAGGCAGTACTACAGGCTTTTAATGGTCTCCGGGCTTGGGTTAGAGCCATGAAAAAGATTTTGGGCGTAGTCCTTTTGGTGCTTATAAGTCTTCTTTTTGTTATCTATGCGGTGCGGTGGGTCAAGCACAGGATGGAATATGCAGTTAGCGATGCGGTCTTTGTAAAGGCAGACCAGATGGCAACCTTATCCTTTCAGGTCTCTGGCAGGGTGATAAAAATAAGCAAAGATCTGGGAGATTTTGTGAAGGCGGGCGAAGTGCTGGCAGAAATTGAACCGGAGGATTATAAGCTTCAGGTGGAAGCCTTGGAGGAAAAGATAAGGTCTCTCAGAGCCCAAAGGTCTGCCCTGCAACTTGAGATAAACAGGGTCTCAAAGGAGTTGAGCTTAGGTGTGGAAAGCTCCTCCTTAGCTTTTGAAGAGCTTGCCAAAAGGGAAGAGACCCTTCTGAGTCAAAAAAGGGAGGTTGAAGCCCAGTTGGAGCTTTTGAAAAGAGACAGGGAAAGGTTTAAGGAGCTTTTGGACAAGGGTCTAATTCCTCAAAGAAGGTACGAAGAGATAGACACCAACTATAGGGTGATGCTTGAGAGAAAAAAAGCCATAGAAAAGTCCATAGAGGAGCTTCAAACTGCCAAAAGGAGGGCTATGGTGGGTGTGAGCACCGCAAGGACCTCTCTGGGAAGGGTGCAGGAGCTTCAAAAACAATTAGAGGTTTTGGATGGGGAGCTTTCCGCCTTAGAAAGGCAGAGAGAGTTAGCCCAGAGAAACCTTGAATATACAAAGCTAAGGGCACCCTTTGATGGGGTCGTAGCCAAGAGGTTCATAAGCGTGGGGGATTTAGTAAGACCCGGTCAGCCCGCCTTTAGCGTTATAAACTTGGACAGCCTTTATGTGGAAGTGCTCTTAGAAGAGACAAAGCTAAAGGGTGTGCAAAAGGGGAGCAAGGCTTATGTTAGGCTTGATGCCTACCCGGGCTTGGTCCTTGAGGGAGAGGTGGAGGAAATAAGCCCGGCTTCTGCTGCCACCTTTGCCTTGGCTCCAAGGGATGTTTCTGCGGGGGAATTTACCAAGGTGGTTCAGAGGATTCCCGTTAAGATCAAGCTAAAAACCGAGGACAAAAAACTCCTCCGGGTGGGCATGGGCGGAAGGGTGGAGATAAAAAGGCAATGATGGAAGAAAAGCCACTTCATGAGAGCCTAAATACCGCCCAGCGGGTCTTCTTGACCTTTTCTTTGATGGTGGGGGTCTTTATGGCTATTTTGGACACCACCATCGTGGACATCATAGTGCCAAAGCTGATGGCACCTTTATCCACAGACCTCTATGGGGTGCAGTGGGTGATCACCGCATACATGACCGCCGCAGCTACTGCCATAATGTTGGTAGAGTGGTTGGAAACCAAGGTGGGGCTAAAGAGGGTGTTTATCACTGGGCTCTTTCTGTTTACCACCTCTTCCTTTTTTGCGGGCAACGCCCAGAGCCTGGAGTGGATGATCACCGCAAGGGTAGTTCAGGGCTTTGGGGAGTCCCTAATAGTTGTCAGTGCGGAAGCTATGCTCTTTTCTGCCTACGCACCAGAAAAGAGGGGGCTGGCGATGGGCATTTACGGCTTGGGTGTTAGCTTTGCACCCGCCTTGGGTCCTACCCTCGGTGGATGGATCGCAGAACATATAAACTGGCGGTGGGTCTTTTACATAAACATTCCCATAGGCATTCTCAACTTTTTGGGTGCCATGTTTTTCCTGCCCGACTACAAGCCCAAGCATACCTTTAGGTTGAACTTTATTTCTTTTTTCTTCCTCTCGGTGGCTACCGTTTCATTGCTTATAGTTCTCTCAAAGGGTCAGCAGTTGGGTTGGTTCTCCTCCGAGCTCATTGGCTATCTTACCTTTCTTTCCGTGGGCTCCTTTCTTCTCTTTGCCCTTTCTGAACTTTTATCAAAAAATAGACTGATAGATTACTCCATCTTTCGTATAAAGGAGTTTGTGGTAGCCTTTTGGGTTTATTGCTTTGTGCTTGGCTTTTCCATGTATCAGGTTTTTTACCTTCTGCCCTTGTACTTTGAAAAGCTTAAGGGTCTTACCACCTTTCAGGCGGGACTGCACATACTTCCCTTAGCCTTAAACATAGGTCTGTTTTCTCCCGTAGCAGGGTTTATAAGCGATAAAAAGTCCAGCCTTCTACCCTTGGTTATTGCCTCTGCTTTATACCTATACTCGGTTTTCTTTATACTTTCGGACTTTAACTACTACACACCTGCCCTTAAGGCCGCTTTTCTTTTAGTGCCTTTGGGCATAGGCATGGGCTTTTTCTTTGCTCCTATTACCAACCTGGCACTCAAGAATTTGGGTGCTAAAACCACTCTTGGCGTTAGCCTTATGCATTACGTAAGGTTCGTGGGTGGTTCTTTTGGCACCGCCTTGGCGACAAACGACCTTCAAAAGTTTATGGCGGAAAGCTACGACAGAATGGTGGAGATTCAAAACTACCAAAGGGCTTGGTCCTTTTTGGAAATCTTAACCGAGTGGGGAGGCTTAACAGAGGAGAAGGCAAAGTATTACCTTCAGTCTATACAAAGCCTCTATGCCCTCTCAAACAGCTTTGAAAGGACTTTTTTTAATGCGGGCTACTGGGCTCTCTTGGGGGTTATTCCCATACTCTACCTTCTTTATCAATCCAGAAAGAGCCTAAAGCCTTTCATGAATGAGAGGGCTTGATGGTATTCCCTTTGGGTTATTCTCCTGCTCAGTTCGGGATACTTCCAAGCCATGTAAGAGGGATAATACTGATCCATCACGTTCACCGCCATGTTTTTAGACAGAGAACTTAAAAACTCCGCTACCTTTTCGGTTCCTGCGAGCCCATTGGGAAGCACCAGGTGCCTTACGAGAAGCCCTCTGATGGCTATTCCCCTCTCGTCAAGGATCAGGTCTCCCACCTGCCTGTACATCTCTCTTATGGCAGCCATAGCAACTTCTGGGTAGTTTTTAACCTTTGAATACCTTCTGGCAATCTCTCCGTCTGCATACTTCAAATCTGCCAGGTATATATCCACTATGCCCTCTAAGAGCCTCAAAGATTCTAAGCTGTCGAAGGAAGAGGTGTTATAGACTATGGGTAATCTAAAACCCTTCTTGACCGCAAGGTAGAGGGCAGAAAGTATCTGAGGCACCACATGGGAGGGAGTCACCAAGTTCAAATTGTGGCATCCCATTGCCTGAAGCTCCAAAAATATTTCTGCAAGCTCTTCAGGGCTCACCTCCCTTCCTTCTCCCAATTGGCTGATCTGATAGTTCTGACAGTAAACACATCTCATGTTGCAGTAGGAGAAAAACACTGTTCCGGAGCCCCTGTAGCCCCTTATAGGTTTCTCTTCTCCCCTGTGAGGAAAGTAGCTATCCACTATGGCGTTCTTTCCAGTTTGGCAAAAACCAAGCTCACCTTTAAGCCTGTTCACTCCGCACCTATGAGGACATACCTCACAGCTTTCCAAAAGGGACAGGGCCCTTTTTATTCTCTCCCTCCATTGACTTTCTGTTAGGTTAAGGTAAGAAGGATAAACCATAGATTAAAAGTTATTCCAAGAGCGGGCGACGGGAATCGAACCCGCGACCTTCTGCTTGGGAAGCAGACGCTCTACCACTGAGCCACGCCCGCTCACCCTATTAGAGCTATATACCGCTTGCATTTCCTCGCAAGCTATTGTATGATATTATAATCCATTCAAAACCTTAAAAGGAGGGACAGACATGACCAAAGCGGAACTCGTTACTGC
>WYEK01000120.1 GCA_009903855.1 Thermocrinis sp. | reverse complement strand
AGAAATGAACACACGCCTCCAGGTGGAACACACCATAACGGAGATGGTTACTGGCATAGACATAGTGGAAACCATGATAAGGGTTGCCATGGGAGAGCCCTTACCCTTTACGCAGAACGAGATCGCCTTCAGGGGCTACGCCATGGAGTTTAGAATAAATGCAGAAGACCCAAAGAGAAACTTTGCGCCCGCACCGGGAAAGATAACCGCCTATTACTCCCCCGGAGGACCTGGTGTGCGTATGGATGCAGGTGTGTATAAGGACTATGTGATACCACCCTACTATGACTCTATGATCGCCAAGCTAAGCGTGTGGGCCCTAACCTGGGAAAGACTTTTAGCAAGAGGCAAAAGGGCCATAGACGAGTTTATAATTCGTGGTGTTCCCACCAACATACCCCTCCACAGGCAGATCATCAGGGACCCAGATTTCAGGAGCGGGTACTTTGGAATAAGGTTCTTAGAGGAAAAACTTCCCACCTACAATTTTGAAATTGAAGGCGAAAGGGACCCAGAAAACATAGCCTTGGCAATATCCGCCGCCATAGCTGCTTACTACGGATTGTAGAGGACTTCAACGCCTTTGCTTTCCTTCCCGTATATACTCCTTACCTTGACCCTGTATATGGTCTGCTGGTCCCTCTTCTTGAGCTCAAAGACGTACCCTGTAGTTGTTCCTATCTCTTTGTCTCCTTCAAAGACAACAAACTCTTTAAAAAATCTGTCCGGTTCGTAGGACCAAAGCAGATAAACACTATCTCCTACAATTCTATATTCAAGCCTTTCCACTTCCCTTATTGGTGGATGGGGCAAAGGTTCTAAGCAGAACTTAACAGGCTTTGAATAATCTTTACCCTTTTTGCCCACCACAAAATAGCACCTTTCCACATAATCCCTTTCTAATTCAATGCCCTGGGATGTTTTCTTTCCGCTCCAAGGGTTTTCCAAGCTAAAGTACAGCTCGTAGCTATCAAAACCTTCAAAGCTTACCTTTGCCTTATCTCCCTGATAGTCTATCTTTACTGTAGGTTCCTGTTCTAAAAGCCCGCCCACGCACTGATTGGAGCTTTTTCCTTCCAATCTTTTAACCTTAAAGCAAAAACTCTGCGAAGATTTTTTAACCCATCCCACTTCCTTCCTTTCAAAACCCTCAGGAATAACCTCCCCCTCTAAGCTTCTGAGATAGACAACCTCTCCTAAGCGTTTTATCTCCACTATTGGTGGTTGTAAGGGTTGGGTGCTTGCCTTTATTCCACAGGAGTAGAGAAAAAATACAAAAACACTCCCAAGCAAAAAGGCTCTGAGCATTAAAAAAGTTTATATCATTCGCTTTGGAGGTCTTTTACAAGCTCCGCCTTTACTTCTTCTGGCATTTCTACCATGGCCTTATAGTTGGGGTGATTGATCTCCACCCTGACGGGTAATTCTGCAAAGTCCTTTACCTGTTCTGGAGTCAGGTTAAGCTTGAGGAAATGAACTACCGCTGCCTTGCCGTACTGGTAGTCCTCTTTGCTTCTTTCGTCTGCCACCGCCCTAATGCTGTGTTTGTTTCCAATGTGGAACCAAAGGTGGTCGTGAATTCCTACCAACTGTGGTAGAAGTCTTTTCCTTTCTTGCTCATCTGGAATTTCTATAAACATAGTTATAGACAGTTGATTTTTTTCTGGGATGAGTTCGTTGTAAATATCTATCTCTTGCTGTATTTCTTCGGCCCTCACCATCCTCTCCGCCCTTATCATCTCCTGAATCTGAAACCAAACTGTGTCTCTGTTCTCAAAAACCAAATGGACAAGGTCTCCCACAAAAAGCCTTCTCTTTTTCTTTATCTCTATAATCTCTCTGCGTTTTTGTTCCCTTACCTTTTCGTATTCGTAGATGTTTAGTATTTCTCCAAATTCAATTTTTTTCATTTCACCGCTCCCTTAATGTGTTAGAAGGAGGGACCGCGAGGGTCCCTTTGGAGTGTTTAGGATTTGAGGCTTTCCAGTGCCTTTTGGAACCTTCCTGCGTGGGACTTTTCTGCCCTTGCGAGGGTCTCAAACCACTCTGCTATGTCGTCAAAGCCTTCTTCCCTTGCGATCTTTGCAAAGCCCGGATACATCTCAGTGTATTCGTAGGTCTCTCCGGCAATTGCAGCTTCCAGGTTTTGCTCCATTGTACCTATGGGCTTGCCAGTAGCTGGGTCTCCACCGCCGTACTTTTCCAAGAACTCAAGGTGTCCGAAGGCGTGTCCAGTTTCACCTTCAGCGGTTTCCCTAAAGATGTTTGCTATCTCGGGGTACCCTTCAATGTCTGCCTTTCTGGCAAAGTAGAGGTACCTTCTGTTGGCTTGGGACTCACCTGCAAAGGCATGCTTGAGGCATTCCAAGGTTTTGGTACCTGCTAGGCTCTTGCTCATGGCTTCACCTCCTTAAAGGGTTTTAGTTAATATATATTATATGCAAATTTTTCTCATTTGTCAAGGGGTATCAGAGGCGGTTCTAAAAATACAAGCCTAAGGAAAAGTTTCTAGAAGATGATATAATTTTTCTTAGTGAAAAACTTTAAAAACTTGTTGGGTGCCAATTGTGGGACCAATAGAAAGAGTCCTAAAGAGGGGAAGGGTTTTACAATCCATAGCAACGCAAGAAAAGGATTTTAAGGAGTAAAACCATGGAAGAGAAAAGGGTGTCTTTAAAGCTTTCGGAAAAAGAGCATACCTACACAGCGAGCACATCTTACGGTGAGCTCCCGGTGGGAGAAGAGGGCTACAGACCCATGGAACTTGTTTTGGTTGCCCTGGCGGGCTGTATGGGGGTGGATCTATCTCATATTCTCAGTAAAAAGAGGCAAAAGGTACAAGACATAAACATAAAGGTGGTGGGAAGAAGGAGGGATGAGCATCCAAGGGTCTATGAGGACATAGAACTGGAGGTGGAGGTCTACGGAGAGGATATAAATCCAAAGGCGGTGGAGGATGCGGTAAAGTTGTCCGTTGAAAAGTATTGTAGCGTGTACGCAATGCTGAAAAATTCTGTTAATATACGGGTAAGATGGAAGGTGTTGGGAAAGACAGACTCGGAGCAAAAATAGAAGAGTTAAAGAAGGAAGGGGCAAAGGCTCTTGTCTCTTACCTAACGGTGGGTTATCCTACCTTTGAGGATTCCTTAGAAGCCTTTAGGATCGTTCTCAGAGAGGGCACCGATATACTTGAGATCGGCTTTCCCTTCTCAGACCCGGTGGCGGACGGTCCCACCATCCAAAGGGCTTATCAGGTTGCCTTAGAAAATGGCACAAAGGCAAAGGATGTTTTTAACCTATCAAGGACTTTAAGGCAGGAGTTTGAAGGAATTCCTTTCCTTTTGATGACCTATTACAACCCGATTTTTAGGATGGGTCTGGAAAGGTTTGTAAAGCTTGCTAAAGATAACGGAGTAGATGGGTTCATAGTGCCAGACCTACCGCCGGAGGAGTGCTTGGACCTAAAAAGGGTGTGTGAAAGGGAAGGTATGTCCCTTGTTCTCTTGGCATCTCCCACCAGCACTGAAAAAAGGCTCAGGCTCATATGCGAACATACAGACCATCTTACCTACTTTGTTTCCCTGACGGGAACCACCGGTGAGAGGGATGTCCTTCCTTTGGAGAGGCTGAAAGAACGCTTAGCCATATACAGGAGGGTATGCGAAAAGCCTGTGGTGGTTGGCTTTGGCATCTCAAAGGGAGAGCAAGCTAAGGTGGTGGCGGAACTATCTGACGGTGTGGTGGTAGGTAGTGCCTTTGTAAAACTCTGCGGTGAAAGGAGGTTTGAAGAGCTAAGGGAAAAGGTCAGGGAGATAAGAGAAAGCTTGCTTTCTCTTAGCCCTTCCAGAAATTTATAACGGGCATACGCCAATCTCCGTTAAAGCTCCTTTTAGTTATCTTGGTGCCAAGGGGTGCTTGCTTTCGTTTGTATTCTGCCCTCCTGAGCATATCAAGGACCTTTTCCACTACCGCCTTATCAAAGCCTCTGCGGACGATCTCTTCTTTTGATAAGCCCTCCTCTATGTACAGGCTCAAGATTTGGTCAAGAAGCTCGTAGGGTGGGAGGGTATCCTGGTCTGTTTGGTTGGGTCTTAACTCTGCGGTAGGTGGTCTAACGAACAGCCCTTCGGGTATATCTGGCTTTATGGAGTTTCTATACCGAGCAAGCCTATAAACCATCGTCTTATAAACATCCTTTATGGGGGCAAAGCCTCCCGCCATGTCGCCGTATATGGTGGTGTAGCCCACCGCAGACTCGCTCTTGTTGGAGGTGGAAAGCACAAGCCAGTGGTGTTTGTTGGAAAGGTAAAAGAGTATGTTTGCCCTTATACGGGCTTGGAGGTTTTCCTCCGCCAAGCTAATTTCTTCGCTCTCAAAAAGCCTTCTGTATGTGTTAAGGAGCTCATTTATAGGATAGACCAAAAGCTCAATGCCCAGATTTTCTGCCAACTCAAAGGCGTATTTTTTGCTCTCTTCGGAGGTGAAGGGGGAGGGCATAAACACACCAACCACGTTCTCTTTTCCAAGGGCATCCACTCCAAGGCAGGCGGTAAGGGCAGAGTCTATGCCACCGGATATACCAACCACCGCCTTTTTGAAACCCGACTTAAAAAAGTAATCCCTCAAGCCAAGCTCCAAGGCTTTGTATATCTCCTCTTCCTCTGCGAGCTCTCTTTCCACTCCGCCCTCAAGGTAGGGTAGTGCTCTTTCATCTTGCAGCTCCAAAAAGGACGGACAATCCACCCTTTTCTCCCTTAGTCTTAAGTCCATAAGCCTTTTGCTTTTTACCTTCTCAAGGGGCAAGCTTACAGTTTTTACCATCTCCTTGAAGGCAGATGCCCTAAAGATGAGCCTTCCCTCTGGGTCTATAATCAGACTTCTTCCGTCAAAAACCAAGTCATCCTGCCCACCCACCAAGTTCGCATACACCACATAAGCCAAGTTATCCTGAGCCCTTGCCTTCAAAAAACTTTCTTTGAACTGATATTTGCCCACATAGTAAGGGGATGCGTTTATGTTTATAAGCACTTCCACTCCGCACAGGGCATAAAATCTCTCCCAACCGTCCGGATGCCATATGTCTTCGCACACAGAAAAACCCAGCTTAACACCGTTTAAAGAAACCATAAAGGGTTTTTCTCCCTTTCTGAAGTACCTTTTTTCGTCAAAGACTGAATAGTTGGGTAAAAAGGTCTTGTGATAAACACCAAGAAGCTTTCCTCTACCTATCAGCACCAGAGAGTTATAAAGGTCTCCCTCGTAATAGGGTGTGCCCACCACTGCGAGGGAGTTCAGCCTTTTTGAAAACTCTATCAATTCCTCCAACTTTTTTTTGCATTCTTTCAAAAAACCTATGCTGTGCAAAAGGTCTTGGGGAGGATAGCCCGTAAGGGCAAGCTCTGGAAAGACAACAATATGGGTAAGATGGTCTTGAGAAGCCCAAGCATCAACAATCTTCTTTAGGTTTCCCTCTAAATCTCCTACGCGGAGGTTCAGCTGGGCTATGGTTATGTTTATGAACTCCATTCAAGCAATTTTATTTTATAATCATACTCCATGTTTGAAGGTTCCATCGTTGCCCTAATAACGCCTTTCAAAGGGGGAGAGGTAGATTATCAAGCCCTGGAAAATTTGATAGAGTTTCACATCAACAATCACACGGACGCCATTTTGGTTTGTGGAACCACCGGAGAATCTCCCACCCTTACCTTTGAAGAACACGAAAAGGTCATAGAGGAAGCAGTCAGAATAGCAAGGGGAAGGATAAAGATCATAGCAGGCACAGGGGCAAACGCCACCCACGAGGCGATAGAGCTCTCTACCCATGCCCAAAGGGTTGGGGCAGACGCTTGTTTGCTGGTGGCTCCCTACTACAACAAGCCCACTCAAGAGGGGCTATACAGACACTTCAAGGCTATTGCGGAAGAGGTGAGCATCCCAATAATTCTTTACAACATACCCTCAAGGACTGGGGTTGAGATTGCACCGGAAACCATATACCGGCTAGCAAAGGAGCACGAAAATATAATAGGTTCAAAGGAATCTACTCCCAACATGGACAGAATATCCGAGCTAAAAAGGCTGTTTGGAGACAACTTTACCATACTCTCGGGAGATGACTCTTTGACCCTTCCTATGATGGCTTTGGGGGCAAAGGGAGTGATCTCTGTGGCAAACAACATAATGCCAAGGGAAGTAAAACAGATGGTAGATTATGCCCTGAAGGGAGACTTTAAGAAGGCAAGGGAGCTGCACTATTACCTTTATGAGCTTTTCAAGGTGCTTTTTATAGAGACCAATCCTATTCCTGTAAAGACTGCATGCTGGGCTTTGGGTATGTGTGAGAAGGAGTTCAGGTTACCCATGTGTGAGATGAAGCCGGAGAACGAAAGGAAGCTAATAAGCGTGCTGAAAGCATACAATCTCCCGGTGGTGCGCGGAGATGGATAAGCTACTTTTATTTTTAAACAGTGCATACCTTGGGCTTGGAGCCTTTTTTAGCTTCTATGTGGCACCCACCCTCTTTAAGGTCTTAGAGAAGACAGAAGCGGGAAAGGTGGTAGAAAGGGTGTTCCCTGTTTACTTCTCTTTAGGTATAGTGGTCATGCTTATTTCCACCCTTTTGGGTTGGAAGGTTAGCAGAAGCTTTTTCCTTTTAGCCCTTATAAACCTACTGATCCATTTGGTTCATAGGTTTTATGTCCTTCCTACCGCAAACGCCCTAAAGGCTGTGGATTATTCCGCCTTCATGAAGTGGCATGGCATATCCATGCTTTTGAATGGGATCAGCTTGCTTTTAACGTTGGTTATGATAATAATACTCTCAAGAAGAGGTGGGTAGAGATGATGGATGTGTTTTTTATGGAGAGGGATCCTTACGCACCCATCAGACACTGCTATCCGGTGGATAAAGTGCTCTACAAGGGCAAAAGTCCTTACCAGGAAATTATGGTTATAGAATCTCCACATTTTGGAAAGGTTCTGGTGCTGGACGGTGTTGCCCAGTGTGATGAAAAGTATGAGTTCATATACCATGAGTTTATGGCGCATGTGCCTCTGTATGCCCATCCAAACCCTGAAACTGTTCTGATCGTGGGCGGAGGGGACGGAGGAGTGCTAAGAGAAGTGCTAAAGCATCCGGAAGTAAAAAGGGCTGTCCTTGTAGATATAGACAAAGAGGTTATAGAAGTTTCCAAGAGATTTTTGCCCACCATGGCGTGTGCCTTTGATGACCCAAGGGTCATCGTGTTAAACGAGGATGGCTACAAATACATTCAGGATTACGAAAACGAGTTTGATGTGATAATTGTAGATTCCACAGACCCGGTGGGATTCGCCCATGTGCTAACCACTGAGGAGTTCTTCAAGTATGTGTACAGGGCCCTAAAGGAGGATGGCATATATGTAGGGCAAACAGAGTCCATATACTATCACATAGAGATTGTAAGGCGTGTCCAAAAGGCTTTGAGAAAGGTCTTTCCTGTAGTGGATCTATACACTGCGGTAATACCGGGTTATGCAGGCTACTGGTGGACCATCTCGGTGGGCAGTAAAAAGTATGACGTAAGAGAGCCTAAGAGGGAGGTAAAGGTCCAGACAAAGCTTTACAGTGATGAGATGCACAGGCATGCCTTTTTGCCCATGGGCTTTTATCAAAGACTTTTAAGGGAAGATTTCAAGTTCTAACATGTTCTTCCAAGACATAATAATGAACCTTCAGAGGTTTTGGGCGGAAAAGGGTTGCGTCATCTGGCAACCCTACGACATAGAGACGGGCGCGGGAACTATGAACCCTGCCACCTTTCTTAAGGTTTTGGGACCAAAGCCTTGGAATGTTGCCTACGTGGAACCATCCAGAAGACCAAAGGATGGAAGATATGGAGAAAATCCCAACAGGCTTCAACACTACTTTCAGTTCCAGGTGATCCTAAAGCCCGCACCGGATAACCCTCAGGAGTTATATTTGGAGAGCTTAACAGCCCTTGGTATAGACCCAAAGGAGCATGACATAAGGTTTGTGGAGGACGATTGGGAGTCGCCTACCCTTGGTGCCTGGGGGCTTGGTTGGGAGGTGTGGTTGGATGGCATGGAGATAACCCAATTTACCTACTTTCAACAGGCGGGAGGGCTTGATTTGGAGGAGATCTCTGTAGAGATCACCTACGGCTTGGAACGTATAGCCATGTATTTGCAGGGAGTGGATAACGTCTTTGACATAAAGTGGAACGAGTGGCTAACTTACGGAGAAGTCTTCAAGAGGGCAGAGTATGAGTGGAGCGTTTATAACTTTGAAAAGTCAAACCCGGAGGTGCTCTTTAAGCTCTACGAGATCTACGAGGAGGAAACCAAAAGGCTACTGCAGGAAGGATTGGTCCTACCCGCTTACGACCACCTACTGAAATGCTCCCATACCTTTAACCTGTTGGACGCAAGGGGCGTGATCTCTGTCCAGGAGAGGGCAAGATACATACGCAGGATGAACAACTTAGCCAAAGAAGTTGCCAAGCTGTACTTGGAAAGGTGGCAATGAAGCAAAGAATTTTCACAGACCAAGCGCCAAAGCCGGTGGGTCCTTACTCTCAGGCGGTAAAAGTGGGAAACTTTCTGTTCGTAGCCGGGCAGATAGGCATAGACCCAAAAACGGGAAAACTAAGGGAAAGCTTTGAAGAGCAGGTTAAGCAGACCTTTGAAAACATCTCCGCCATACTCTCTGCCTCTGGCTACTCGTGGGAGGATGTGGTCAGGGTGGTAGTGTATCTGAAGGACCTTTCTAAGTTTTCGGACTTTAACAGGCTGTATCAGGAGCTTTTGAAGGATGTTAGCGTCCCGCCGGTGAGGAGCACGATAGAGGTTAGCTCTCTACCACTGAACGCCTTGGTGGAAATAGAAGTAACCGCCTACAAAGAGGGATAAAGCTGCCACATATGGTTCAAAGGTCCATGCCCTTTGCCAAGGTTCAAAGAGTGTTCTATGGCACCCTGTACATACTCCCTTGCCTTTCTGACCGCCTCTTTTAACTCCAAACCCTTTGCCAAGTATCCCGCTATGGCAGACGCCAAGGTGCATCCTGTCCCATGGGTGTTTTTGGTGGGCACCCTTTTGTAGCTCAGGTACTCAAAGCTTGTCCCATCGTAGAAAACATCCACCAGAATGTCACCCTCCATATGACCGCCCTTTAACAAAACCGCAGATGGTCCCATAGAATAAATCTCTTTGCAAGCCCTCTCCATATCCTCCAAAGTTTTTATGTCCTTTCCTACAAGGGCGCAAGCTTCGGGAATGTTGGGAGTAACTACCGTTGCCAGAGGAATAAGGAGTCCTTTTAGGACAACCTCATCGGAGCTCTTTAAAAGTGGGTCTCCGGACTTGGCTCGCATCACCGGGTCCACCACCAGATTTTCAAGTTTAAAATCTCTTACCGCCCTTGCTACCGCCTCTATGATGCCCGCGTGGGAGAGCATGCCCGTTTTTACCGCATCCACTCCTATGTCCTCAACCACCACCTTTATTTGCTTATATACCACCTCTGGGGGCACATCCACCACTCCAAAAACTCCTACTGTATTCTGCACTGTGATGGAGGTTACCGCAGACATCCCATAAACGCCAAGGGCGGTAAAGGT
>WYEK01000138.1 GCA_009903855.1 Thermocrinis sp. | reverse complement strand
ACTTAGACCCAGCCTTTATTGGAGAATTTACCACCCCCGAGGGCTACAAGGTCCGACCCGCCTTTGATATGTTTGCAGAAAGGCTTGTGAAAGATTACTCTCCCGAAAAGGTAGAAAAGATTACTGGCATTCCCGCAAAGGATATAGAAAGGATCGCCAAAGAAATGGGCACTATAGCCCTCTACCATCCTATAGAGATTCCAATAGAATGGACCGATGTTTGGGGCAGAAAACACAAAAAGTTCATAGGAAGACCTGTCTCCTTTCACATAATGAGGGGTATAGCATCCCACACCAACGGTTTTCAGACCGCAAGGGCTGTGTTCTTGCTCATGATGATGTTGGGGGTGGTGGATGTTCCCGGAGGCTTTTTGAACAAGCCCCCATACCCCAAACACATAGAAGACCTGCCCAAACCCTACAAAATTACTAGACCAGACGAAATAAAGTATGGAGAAGTGTATCCAGGGCCCCACCTTGGATATCCGCAGAACCCTGATGACCTCTTGGTGGATGAGAAAGGAAACCCGGTTAGAATAGACTGGGCATACAGTTGGTGGTTTCCACTCACCGCCCACGGGCTTATACATAATGTGATCCCTGCCGCATACCAGCAAAATCCCTACGGCATAGAGGTTTTGATGATCTACATGGCAAATATGGCTTGGAACTCCTCCCAAAACATACCATACATCATTCAGGCCCTTACCGCCACAGACCCTGCAGGAAACTACATAATTCCCAGGATTATCACCATAGACGCCTTTTACAGTGAACAGGTAGCATACTCAGACTTAGTTCTACCCGATGCTACCTACTTGGAGCAGTGGTTTGCTTTGTCTTTGCCTGACAGACCACCCTCTGCAGTGGATGGCCCTGTAGATGCCCTAAGGCATCCCATTATAGACCCCAAAGCTAACGGTTACGATGTGATGGGTTGGGGTGATGTGATGGTGGAACTTGGTTCAAGGCTAAAGCTTCCGGGTTTTGTCAATCCCGATGGTTCAAGGAAATACAAAGATTTCAAAGACTTTCTTATAAACTGGCAGATAAGACCGGGTGTGGGTGCTCTGGCGGGTTGGAGGGGTAAAAACGGAGACAAGCACTTTGTAGGGGAACCGAACCCCAACCAGCTTGAGATGTACATAAAGAACAAGGGCTTTTTCTACTACAAACTGCCAGAAAATATGAGATTTTACAGGCATGTTAACAAAGACTACCAAGAGTGGGCTGTTAGCGTAGGCTTTCTCAAAAAGGTGGCACCCATTATCTTTAACTTCTACCTTGAGACCTTGCAAACCTTCAGGCTTGCGGGTCAAGGGCTCTGGGAAGGTAAAAATCAACCACCCAACGACCCTATACTCAGGGACAGGCTGGTCAAATACTTTGACCCACTACCCTTCTGGTACCCACCCTTTGAGGAGGAGGTCTCTGGTAAGGACTATCCCCTCTATGCCTTTACCCAAAGACCCCAGTGGATGTATCACTCCTGGGACTCTCAAAACGCATGGCTAAGGCAGATATCCACAAGGAACTACCTTTACATGAACCCCAAGACCGCAGAAAAGCTTGGCATAAAGCACTTGGACTGGGTCTGGGTAGAGTCAAGAGTCGGCAAGGTAAAATGTCAGGTCTTTTTAACCAATACCACAGAACCCAACTCTGTATGGACTTGGAACGCCATAGGAAAAATGAAAGGTACTTGGGGACTAAAGCCCGAGGCAGAGGAAGGACATCAGGGCTTTTTGTTAAACCATGTGATCCCCCATAGCATCAACATAGGCGGAAGGGAGATTTACTACGGAGACCCCATAACCGGACACTTGGCGTGGTTTGACACAAAGGTAAAGGTTTATAAGGCAGAGGACCAAACGCCGGAGACTTATCCGCAGTTTGAAGTTGAACCACTGGATTACATCAAAGAAAGATGGGTGGAGGTGTTAAGGTATAAGCCATGAAAGTGCTCTCGGAAGAAAGAAAATACACCGCCCGAGACTTTGAAAGGCTTCCAGAGGGACCGCCTTACTATCAGCTCATAAATGGGGAGTTGATAGAGACCCCCACCCCTGAGGTTATACATCAGAAAGTGGCAGGAAGGCTCCTCTATCTTCTCCATAAACTTGAGAAAGAAACAAAAATGGGCACTGTAATTCATTTAATAGACCTCTATCTTGACGAAAAGAATGTTTTTCAGCCAGATATAGTGGTCCTTCTTAAAGAGGGCAAGGCAAAGATTGAAGAAAAGGGCATATTTGGACCTCCCGATGTGGTGGTGGAAATTCTCTCTCCCTCCACCGCTTATTACGACCTGATCGTGAAAAAGGAAGTTTATGAAAGGGCAGGAGTAAAGGAGTATTGGCTTTTAGACCCAAATAGAAAGACCTTTGAGATTTATAAAAACACAGAAGAGGGCTTTAAACTTAGCTCCCAAGCAAGGGAAAAGGGAAATGTCCTCTCGGAGATTTTAGGTATAGAAATAGACCTAAAAGAAATCTTTGAAGGAGGTATGTAAAGATGTCATCTAAAAGGTTAGAAGAGCTTGCTAACAAGGTAGGTATTTTTATTTCTCACCACGATACTTATGTATCCAGATTAGAAAGGGCTATAAAAGATGGTGAAGAATTTACCCACAAAACTTGCCATGAATGTAATTTTGGTTTAGAGTGGGACAGTATGGTGGTGCCTGTAAAGAGTGAGCTTCCTGAGGAAGTTAGAGCTTTAGTGGAGGAGATAGAAAAAATTCATTGTGAGTTTCATGAGGTTAGCATGCAAATAGACCCCAAAAATCCTCAGCACTCAGATGAGGAAAAGCTTAATAGAATGAGAGAAATGAACAACTTATTGCTTCGTAAGCTTTTAGCCTTAAAAAGGCTTTTATCAAAAAGGCTTGTAAAGGAGGAGTAGTCATGCCCCAGTATGCGTTAGTGATAGACCTAAACACATGCGTTGGTTGTCATGCTTGTGCTACAAACTGCAAGGAATGGAACACACAAGCTTCTTTTGGACCTCTATCGGACTTTGATCCCTACGGCAAGAACCCAAAAGGTGTTTGGTATAACCGCATCATGTCCTACGAGATGGGAGAATTTCCAAATACGCAAGTTTTCCACCTTCCCAAGTCTTGCCTACATTGTCAGGATGCTCCATGTGTGCCCGTCTGCCCCACCGGTGCCAGCTACAAGAGGGAGCAGGATGGCATAGTGCTTGTCAATTACGACGATTGCATAGGCTGTAAGCTTTGCTCTTGGGCTTGCCCCTACGGTTGTAGGGAGTTTGACGAAGCGGACAAGGTAATGAAAAAATGCACCCTGTGTATAGATAGGATATACGACGAGTCTTTGCCACCGGAACACAGAAAGCCCGCCTGCGTGCTAACATGCCCCGCAAAGGCAAGGTTCTTTGGAGACATAGAGGACCCAAACAGCGAAGCCTACAGGATGATAAAAGAACGCAACGGCTTTGTGCTATTCCCAGATATGGGCACAAACCCAGCCAACCATTACCTCCCAAGGACCGAGACCAAGGTCCATGTGGATGAGCATCTTTTAGAAGCAGAAAACCCACTCTTCCTTGAAGTGGTTAGAAGACACTACAAAGGAGGTTGAGGTATGCATCCACCACTTTCCTTGATTTGGTTTTTTTTGACTGCGGGCGTCTCCATTGGGCTCTTTAACTTTACCTACTCTATGGAGTTTTTAACACTCTTTGGTAAGGATACTGCCCTACCCAAGCATATGGTGTTGATATCCAACGTTATATCCTTGGTGCTTATAGGTCTTGGTGCCATAGGTGCCAGCTTTCACTTGGGGCACAAGCTTAGGGCATGGAAGGCAATAAAGAGATTTCATACCTCTTGGCTTTCGCGGGAGGCGGTCTTTAGCGGGGCTTATGGCTTTACCCTTTTGGTCTTTGCCCTTTTGAGGTTTTTTGACCATACGGGCTTTTGGTATCACTTCTTTGGCATAATAACTTTCATCCTTGGGTGGCTGAGCGCCTTCTCTACAGCCATGATTTACGCATCCAACAGGTTTGTCCTGGAGTGGAATACTTCCATCTCCGTGCTTTACTATCTGAACATGTATCTGATGTTTGGCTCCTCTGCCTTTTTAGCTTTGACTTACTTTTATCGCAAGGAGTTTGTGGGAACGTACATATTTTTGACGTTTCTTTTCTTGGCTTTGGGGCTTGCCTTCAGGCTTGCCTTCAACATAAGGCAGTTTTACATAAAAAGACCTACCATTAACGAAGCACTAAACCTTCCACACAACAGACCTATAAGAGTTTTGGACACGGGCACTACAACGGATAATTATTGCACAGAGGAGTTTTACTACAGAAAGGGTAAAGAGTTGCTTCCCAGCATCCTTCCCTTGGCATACATTCTTACCTTCATAGTTCCTCTGTTTTTTGTGCTTTATATGTGGATCACGGGCAGGGTAGATTACAACTTTATAAAATTTACCTTCTTCTTCATTGTGGTAGGCAGTGCCTTAGAGAGATGGTGCTTCTTTGTAGAAGGCAATCATGTGCAGAACCTCTTCTATGGTCTCTATCCAGAAGAGGGATACACTCTAAGAAAGGGCTATATGGAAAGAAAGAAAACGAGGATCTCTTACAGATAAAAGCGGGGGCAAAGCCCCCTTTACTTATCCTATAAATCTGCAGGTCTCTTCGTCTATTGTAGAATAAAGAGGTTTTACCTTTCCGCCGGGAGTGGTGTCTTCAAAGTCCCTTGGAACTCCAAGTTCCTCTATGCAATGTACCAGCTCGTGGTAAAACTCTGCCACCTTTACAAGTCCTGTCTCTTTACCCACTTCGTTGAACATCCTGATCTTGTCGGTAGCCTTACCTTTGCCCCTTTCCACTATAGCACCAGCATGTCCAAAGGACACACCTTCCAAGTTCTCTTGGAACCTTCCAGCCACAAAGGCAGCAACGGGCTTGTTCCACCTGCCTTCTTTGTACAACCTTAGGATGGTTTCTGCTGCTTTTTCTTCGTAGGAACCACCCACTTCTCCCTGAATGATCACGCCCTTCACCTTAGGGTCGTCGGCTATCTTTTCCAGCACATCTGCAAAGGTGGTGCAAGAGATCACGTCTCCACCGAGGGCAAGTGCCATATAAACACCCCAACCTCTTCTTTTAAACATTTCCGCGGTGGTGGTGGTAAGCCCGCCAGACTTGGACAGGATCACAAGACCACCCGGTGCGTATGCTATGGTTGGGTCCTTTCCACCTATGGCACCTATCCTTGTGGGAATTTCAGGCACCATGCAACCCAAAGAAGTGGGCCCCACTATGATCACATCCCTTTCTTTGGCATAATGGTAAAAATACACCGTATCTCTTATGGGCACATGCTCCGTTACTATATATATAAGCTTGATGCCTGCGTCTATCAGCTCAATGACTGCATCCTTTACGGATGTAGGGGGCACATAGACAAGCCCCGTGTTTATCTCGGGATGTTTTTGCAGGGCTTCTTTTACAGTGTTATAAACAGGCTTATTTGCCACCTGAGTTCCACCCTTCCCGGGTGTAACGCCAGCCACCACAAAGCCCGGATAGAGAGCTTCCGATTCGCTAACCACCTGAGAAGCTTCCCTTCCTGTTATACCCATTACTATTATCCTTGTGTTCTCGTTAAGATAGACTGTTCCCTTCATCGTCTCTCCTCCTTAAATGCCTAAGTCTGAAGCCTGTTCTTCTGTTAAGGTCCCCTCTTCCTTCTTGGAACCTTGGCACTTATCCAAAAGCTCCTTCAATCTTATTGGGGCTTCCGTTAAGGGCAGTGTGGAATCGTAAATTTCTCCTTTTACACCGCACTCTTTGAAAGCCTCATATAGCATTCTCAAGCCCTTTTCCGCCTCTGGACCGTTCCTGCGGACCACCCATATCCAGTTGGGGTCCAGCTTGCCCTCCTTGTAGAGGTCCCTTATGGCGTTGGCTACACCCTCTCCAAGGGTGACATCTATCCGTGTGTTGTTGGCGGTTCCACCGCACACCAGCACACCCCTTATACCGGGCTTGGAGAGGATGATGCGGGTGATTTTATACATCTTCTCCGCCGGTGGGTTGCCCCCAATATCGGTAAAGTTAGCGGGCTTTAAGCCAACTGCGTAGGCGGTCTCTATGGTTACAGTGGAGCCACCACCTCCAAAGGTCATCATGGCTATGTCTCCGTCCATTTCCACGTAAGAACCCGCCTTACCCCTATGGTCATCCCTGTCTATTAAAGAGGCCTGTATCTCCCTTTCGGTAGGTGGTCTCTTTAGGGCTGTCCTCAGGCCATATATCTTGGCGGGTGGTACTGACGCATCATCATCAATGATCACCACCGCATCCAAAGCTAATACCTTTTGCTTACCATCCACATCGCATATAGCCAAGGGATTTATCTCCAAAAGCCTTGCTTCCACCTCCCAAAAAGCCCTCCACATGTTGGTTATAACTTCGGAGAGCTCCCTTAAAACACCCATAAACTCCTGAGGAAAGTTCAGCTCCAAAAGATAGTTCCTTACCATGTGGGGATAGAGCCCCTTGATAGGATCTATGGGCCAGCTCTTTACCTTCTCTGGTGGAACTTCCTCTATGTCCATACCGCCCTCTAAGCTAAGGGTCAAAACGGGTGCCCTCACTTCTGTGGAGTAGGTGATGGATGCGTAAAGTTCCTTAAGTATGTTTGCCTTTTCGCAAACTATAACGCCAACGGGCATTTCGCCATACACGGGGTATTTCAGAAGGGCTTCTACCGTTTCCACACCCTCTTGGGGAGTTTTACACAGCTTAACCGCCCCAGCCTTACCCCTTTTGCCCACCAGCACCTGAGACTTTACTACGCACTCACCCAGTTGGTTGATAAACTCTACCACTTCGTCGTTCAGATGGTCTGTAAATATATACTTGGGAGTAGGTATGCCATACTTTTTGAAGATCTTATCGTAGGCTTCGTATTCGTACAGGTTCATACTCTACCTCCGTCAAAAAGTTATGACAAAAATTATAACTCAAAACTTTATTGCTTTATCTTCCTATTGGGCTTATAATTAAAGGCGGAGGTTTTTATGGAATTTGATTTTTCACAACTGAGCGAACCACTAAGGAGGGCGCTTAAAGATTTGGGGTTTGAAAAGCCCACACCCATACAAAGGGAAGCAATACCCTTAGCACTCAAGGGCTACGACCTTTTGGGACAGGCAGCAACGGGCACAGGCAAGACCGCAGCCTTTGGCATACCCATAATAGAAAAGATAAAAAAGGAAGAGGGTTTAAAGGCGCTTATACTTACTCCCACCCGGGAGCTTGCCATTCAGGTAAAGGAACAACTGCAAGAGCTTGCCAAGTATAAGGGTCTGAGGGTATCTGTCTTTTACGGTGGAACACCTGTGGCGGGCAACATTGAGTTTTTAGCAAAATACACCCACAACATAGTGGTGGGAACGCCCGGCAGGGTCAAGGACCTTATAAACCGTTCCGCTTTGGACCTTAGCAATGTCTCTTACTTTGTCCTTGACGAGGCGGACCTCATGCTTGATATGGGCTTTATTGAGGATGTGGAAGAGATCATTTCCCATATCCCTACCCAAAGGCAGAGTTTTATGTTCTCCGCCACCATACCAAGGCAGGTGGAAGAGCTTGCGAGGAAATACCTAAGGGAAGACTACAAGTTGGTGAGAGTGATAAACGCTGAACTAAAGCCAAAGATAGAGGAAAGGTTAATAAGGCTTAGCTCTCCTGCTCAAAAGCTTTCAGAGTTGGAAAAGCTTCTAAGGGAGCATCTTTTGGAGAAGGTGATCATCTTTGTTAAAACTCGCAAGGATGCAAAGGAATTAGCAGAAAAGCTAAAGGCCAAGAACTTTAAAGTGGTTGCCTTGCATGGAGATATGACCCAAAGGCAGAGGGAAAATGCCCTTAGACTCTTTAAGGATGGAAAGGTAAGAATTGTGGTGGCTACCGATGTGGCATCAAGAGGGTTGGATATAAAGGGTGTGGGTGTGGTGATCAACTACCATATACCCGAAGACCCAGAGGTATATATCCACCGCATAGGTAGAACTGGGAGGATTGGGAACTACGGGAAAGCCTACAGCCTTGCAACGCCCGAAGACAGCCGGGCACTGTGGAGAATAAAAAAGCTCAAGGAAAATCAGAAAAGCTTAGGGTTATAATCTAAATTAAGGAGGTGGTGCTATGCCAATATTTGTAATGCTAACCACGTTAACCGATGAAGGTATGAAAACCCTAAAGCACAAGCCTGAAAGGATCAAAGAGGTGGATAGGGAGGTGATGGAAAAGTTTGGGGTTAAGATCATCGCCCAGTATGCCCTGATGGGACCCTATGATTTTGTCAATATTATTGAAGCGCCCGATAACGACACTGTGGTAAAGATGGCAATAGAGCTTGGCTCCAGGGGAACCATAAGGACCCTTACCATGCCCGCCATAGAGGTGGAAAGGTTAATAGAGGACCTAAAGAGCCTATAAGTTTATGCGCCACACCCTTGAGCTCTTTTTAAGCGTAGCAAAGGAATATACTGACCTTACCTTTGGAAGGAGTAAGGACGAGCTTATAAGCAGGTCCATAAAAGCCCTGAGGACTCTTAGGGAGGAGGATTTAGAGAAGGTAAAGAAAAACAAAGAACTTAGCTCGGGTATTGAGGCTTTTTTGGAGAGGTTTGCAAGCTTTGTTAAAGAGCATCCGGAGGATGTGGAAACTCTTATAAAGCTTTTAAGTTTATTCATAAAGTCTCCCGTTCCGTGTAAAATAAGGCTAATAAACTTTTCGGAGGTGCTCATTGAAGATCGGAGAGCTTCTCAAGAGTGAGTTCAGCATATCCTTTGAGTTTTTCCCTCCTAAGTCTCCCGAGGGAGAAAAAGAGCTCTTTGAAACCATAAAGGAGCTTGAAGCACTCAAGCCTACTTTTGTATCTGTTACCTACGGAGCGGGTGGGAGTACTCGGGACAGAACAAGAAGGATAGCTTATAAGATACACACAGAAACAAAGCTCACCGTTATGGCACATCTGACTTGCATAGCCCACTCAAAGGAAGAGCTTTTGGAGATCCTTCAAGACTACAAAAACATAGGCATTGAGAACATATTAGCCCTTAGGGGTGATATGCCAAAGGGAGAGTTCCAGGCTCCAAAAGGTGCTTGCAAGTATGCGGTGGAATTGGTAAGGTTTATAAGGGAAAATTTTGACAACTTTTTTTCAGTGGGTGTTGCCAGCTATCCAGAAAAGCATCCCGAGTCTCCCAACATGGATTGGGAGATAAGGTTTTTCAAAGAAAAGGTCTTGGCGGGTGCTGACTTTTCCATAACTCAGATGTTCTTTGATAACTCATACTATTACAGGTTTGTGGAAAGGTGCCATAAGGAAGGCATAAAGATACCCATAATACCGGGCATTATGCCCATAACCAATTTTTCCCAGATCAAGAAGTTTGCCAGCATGTGCGGGGCAACAATACCACAGAGCTTGGTGGAAACTTTGGAGCCCTATGCAGAGGACCCGGAGGAGACCACAAAAAGGGGTGTAGAGTTTGCTATAAGGCAGTGCGAAGACCTAATAGCCAATGGGGTCCCCGGGCTTCACTTTTACACCCTCAACAAATCAAGGGCAACCCTGCTTATTTACCAAGCCATAAAGCACCTTATACCGCCTAAGGTCCTATCGAGGCTGTTCTAAAAAACAGCAGTATTTAATCCACAAAGCCCACCTTTTCCCAATCTACGGGGACAAAGCCCCTTTCAATGCTCCACTTCTTTGCCTTCGTGTAGTTGATTAGATTGGCATACTTTACCTTCAAAAGCAGGTTTCTCTCGGATTCTTTCTTTAGTTCCATGGTTTTTTGCACGTACTCTCTTGAGAACTTTATGG
>WYEK01000085.1 GCA_009903855.1 Thermocrinis sp. | reverse complement strand
GCCAAGTTCATAACCCCAAGGGAGTGTTCAAAGCGAGTATGCTGGGCGGAGGGAAAAACCATGTGCGCAACTCCCAACTGCTTTACATACCTTAGCCTCTGAAAGACAAAGCTATCAATTATCTTTAGCTCTTTGGGATAGAGCCTTATGAACTGATAGATCGGGTCAGAGATGTCCTTAAACATTCAATCTCGGGCGTTCCCTTAAACACTCTTCTTTTAGGGTTATGTTCCAAGGTCCCTTGCGCACTAAGCGTCTGTAAAGCCTTGTTATAGTGTCCTTTAAATACCTCCAAAGACCTTTTCCCTTTGTTTGTTTTACAAACTCCACTTTGACCTTTTCCACCTTTTTTCCCTTTTGACACCTTCTCCAGTTGTTCTCCAAGCTCTTCCTGAGCTTTTCCACATCAACGCCATAATACACATCGGGAAGCTTCTTTGTTAGCTCTAAGGCTTCCCACCAACATTTGGCACAATCTTGGATGGTTGTTCCTTTAACCGCCTTTTCAAGAACCTCAAAAAAGATTGCATCCTTTCTGAACCTTTCTTTCTGCAACTCCGAGTAGTGCATGTACTCCTCATAAAGCTCCTCGTTGAAGATATAAACACCCAGATGGATGGCGTCTTGAGAGTTCCATAGCTTACTGTAGCTAAGCTTGTGGGCTATACTCCAATACTTAACTACCCTGTTTGAAAAGCCGTAGAAATCCTCTAAATATTGCTCATACAGGCTCACAAAGAGCAGGTTGTCCTCCTGTAGCTTGTAAATATCCTTCCCTACGTACACATTCCCGTATATGTCGGTGATCTTAAGTAGGTTTAGCTCCACCAAAACATCCTTCCACTGGCTTCTACTTGCCCTGAAGCTCCTGTAAGCACAGCCCAAGAACTGATCCAAGCCAATTGAAAAATTCCCCTCTTTTTTTACAAGCTGAATATAGCAAAGTAAATAAAGCAGTAGTTCCCTTTTGCTTTGATCCTCCAAAACTTCCAAAAACAGGCTTTCAAGTTTGTCCCTTTCTCTTAACTCCAGCACAGAGTTAATTTTAATCCCTACATAGCTAACTGAGGCTATTTTAAAAATCCTTCATCAGGACCGTCCCCCCAGCCTCTAAGGGAACTAACCTACTCCTCACCCTATTCCACACCCCTTCCACCAACACGGGCTTCAGAGGAGAAAGGTCTCTTGGTAAGACCCTTCCAAGGATAGGGAAGAGGAGGGCTACCTTCAGAACTTGCCAAGCACTTTGAAGGGTAGTTTTTGCTACCCTTCCCCGCTCGGGATTCCTTCCATCGGCTCCCTCACATCCGCTTGGCTCACTCTGAAGGCTTTGTATGAGATTAGCTAAAAGTTTCCTCGCATCCTCTACACTCCTTAGTTTGCTTTCTAAGGCATTTCTCTTATACTCGTTAGTTTCCTTCTCTATAAGTTCTCTAAGTTCTTTTTCTCTCTCTTCATACCTTTTCAGTGCAAACTCTAGATATGCTTTGTCCTTCAGAAGCTTCTCGTAATTCTCAGGCATGTCCTCTTTAAATCCTAAAGCACTCCTTCCTATCGCATAAGCACCCGCTATGTCCTTGTCTATGTTCAACTGTGGTGCATACTTTAGCATGCCTATAATTGATGTGTAAGCAGGATTGACTTCTACTAATTCCACTCCCTTTAACATTGCAACCCTCTTTAGCTTTTGCAAAAACTTTTTGGCATTCCAGTTGTGAAGTCTTTTTCTTAGCTTAGCTTTCCCATCCCCACGCATTCCTTTTTTGAGTTTCTTTAGGTTCTCTATGGCTATCGCTTTACCTTTCTCAACAGCCAAATTCACTATCTGATGTGCTAATATCCACTCTTGGTAGTCTTTGCTGTTTTGAGAAAGTCCTAAAAGGTGGTGTAGGCTAATAGTCTGATAGCTTAGTAGTTCTCCAGTTTTTGAGACTTCCGCCATGGCTAAGTGGATGGGTGATGCGTTTGTATCTATGGCTATTACTCCGTTTTCTTTTGTGTATCTAACTTCAGGCGTTGGGATTTCAAAGGATACGCTTCCATAAACCTCTCCATTCCTTAGCTTTAATTCCACTGTATAAGGGAAATAGCTTTGAGTTTTCCAGCTTTCTAAAAGCATAGTCATAAAGGTGAGCCACTTGTCTTTGCTGTTGCTTGGTTCTCTTAACACTTTGGCGTAGATAAATTCTCTGTTTCCTGTGGTAATCCTAAGGTGTAGCTGTCCGTTTAGGTCTTCAAATCTCATTAGTCTGTTTCCTTTGTCTGCCTTTGACCCGATGCTTATAAGAGTTCCTTGTCTTAGTTCTCTCCACTGCTTTTTAAGTTTTTCTCTCGCCTTTCCTGAAAGATGATTTTTGCAAAGCTTTTCAAAAAGTCTTTTGCCTCCAAACACAACTGTTTTGTTTGTGGGATATTGTTTAGCTTTGTAAATAGCTGAGTCAATGTATTTTGTTGGCAGGTCAGGGAATAACTGTCTTAGTCTTTGGTATATTTGGGCATGTGGGTTTTTTGTTTTTTCTTTTTCCAACTCCTTTAGCATATTGTATGCTACACGAATGGCGGAGGATTGCTTACGCATAAGCTTTATGAGTTTTTCTTTGTCTTCCTTTCTTAGTTCAAGCTTAAACTGTAGGCTAACAAACATCAAGCTTAGATTTTAGAGGAAATACCTTTCTGTGTCAATGGGTTTGTATTTTTAGAACAGTCTTTGCCTTTACTTACCACCCGCAACGTCGCTTAACAGGTCCAGTTTTCTCCTTTCACCAAACACGATCAGTATGTCCCCATCCTGAATTAGGGTAGAGGGTCCTGGGTTGAACAGCATCTCTCCCGTTTTTCTCCTTATGGCAAGAATTACCACGTTCAACTTTGGTCTTATCTGACTTTGCTCTATGGTTTTTCCTACCAAGCTGGACGTTTCTGAAACCTTAACCTCCTCTATTTCCAAGTCCGAGAGTACTTCCGGATAGGCCACATCTATGAAATCTACCACGTTTGGTTTTAAGACAGAAAGGGCGATCTTTCGCGCGCCCGTATGATAGATGGAGAAAACCCTGTTTGCGCCAACCTGATAAAGCTTTTTCTCCACACCATGCTCGTTCGCCCTGCTTACTATGTATATATCAGGATTTAGGCTTCTGGCGGTTATAACCACATAAAGGTTGAGGGCATCCTCTCCAAGGGTAGCCACAAGGTATTTAGCCCTTTCTATGCCCGCTTTAAGGAGGGTTTCTTCTAAGGTGGCGTCCCCTTGGATATGCAGAATATTCTTGCTCTGGAGTTCTTCTATTTTTTCAGGGTCCTTTTCTATAACCACCACCGGTAGTTCAGGGCTCAGAAATTCATAAACATGCTTGCCAACCCTTCCAAAACCACACAGAATACAATGGTCTTTTAACTTGGCTATCTGTCCTTCCATCCTCTTTCCCGAAAAGATCTCCAATGTGGATGTTGCAATTATATCTCCAATTATGGAAAAGATGTAAAAGAAAAAGCCCACACCGCTTATTGCAAGTATCATTGTAAAAACCATGCCAGTTTTAGAAAGAGGAACGTGCTCACTGTAACCTATGGTTGTCAGGGTAATAACCGTCATAAATAGGGCATCGAGGAAAGAAGCACCCTCTATGATCATGTAGCCGGCAGTTCCGCCAAAGACTAAGATTGAGAGAAAGAGCAGACCAAGTATTATTTTTCTTTGGGTAGAACTCATACTATTTTCATATTCTGAAAGCTTTTAGTTTGTATAGGAGTTCAAGAAGAAACTTGGCAAAATACACGTTTGACAGAAAAGAAGCTATGGTTCCAAGGGTTAAGGTGGTGGCAAAGCCCTTTACTGGACCACTGCCAAACTGAAAGAGTATTAGCGCTGCAACCAAAAGTGTTATGTGGGTATCAAAGACTGCGCTCAAAGTTCTCCTGTAGCCAAGCTCTATTGCCTTTCTTATGCTGTTTCCAAGCCTTAGCTCTTCCTTTACCCTTTCAAAGATCAGCACGTTGGAATCTACCGCTATTCCCATGTTCAGTATTATCCCCGCAATGCCGGGCAATGTTAAGGTTGCACCCAAAAGAACCATGCCAGCCCATAGCATAAGGGCGTTGAGGATTATAGAAAGGTTGGCGGTTAAGCCCGCAGTCTTGTATCTGAATAAAAGCAAAAGGGCTAAGAGTACAAAGCCCAAAACACCAGCCTTTATCCCTTGCTCTATAGCATCCCTACCAAGGCTTGGCCCTATAACACTCTCCTGCAAGAAATCAACCTTTGTGGGAAGGGCACCAGCCCTAAGCACAATGGCAAGCTCCTTTGCGTCGTCCAAGGTAAATTGCCCAGTTATCTGCCCCATGCTGGTTATTCTGCTTCTTATAACCGGTGCGGAAATTACCCTTTTATCCAACACTATGGCAAGGGCTCTGCCTATGTTTTTTTCTGTAACTTCTCCAAACCTCTTTGCGGTTTCGTCTGTTAGCTCAAAGCTAACCGCAGGTCTTCCAAACTCATCCTGAGAGGTGTAGGCGGTCTTTAGGTCCGCCCCCGTTATAACCGCTGTCTTTTCCACCAAAAACCACTGGGTATTGTCCCTTGAAGGAAGTAGCTCCAAATCTGGTGTTAGTTTTTTTTCAAGGTCTTCTTTACTGCCCACATCAACTACCAGCTTTAGCTCCAAGAGGGCGGTTTTTCCTATAACAGACTTCGCCCTCTCCAAATCCAAAATACCCGGTAGTTCCACCAGAACCCTATCCTGCCCCACCTTGGTAATAACCGGTTGAACCACTCCCAGTTCATCTATTCTTTTCCTCAGCACTTCAATGGTTTGGCTCATGATTCCTTCCCTTAGGGCAGATACCTCCTGCTCCTTTAGGGCAAGCAAGACATAACCTTTGCCCCTCTCCTTTATCTCAAGGCGTGGGAAGTGCTTTTGGATAACCTGCTCTATGTTAGCGTCCTCCAAAAGCTCTACCTTTATACCCTCTTTACTTGCCAAAACATCAAGCACGGGAACGCTCTCCTCCCTCAGTTTATCGTATAGATCCTTACTCAGCCTTTGATATTCCTGTTCCAAGGCATAAGAAAGGTCTGGCTGTAGCAGTATAGATACACCACCCCTTAGGTCCAACCCAAGATTTACAGGTTTGTAAAAGACAATTCCCACAGAGGCTACCCACAGCAACAAAAAGGCGAAAAGATTTGCGTAAAAGTTTTTCATGAGCGAGTAATATTTTAATAGGAGGATTTATAATAGCTACTTAAAATAAGGAGGAGGAAGATGAAAAATATTACGATTTTAAAGGTTCTTACTGTGGCAATAATGTTCAGTGCCTCTGCACAGCAAATGGATTTTAGGGTATCTGAAGGTATTGCAGAATCCCAAAGGTTGATAGAGGTAGCTTATAAGGCGGGAGGAAGAGAAAAGTCTCCATACCACTTTGAAAAGGCGAGGGCCTATAGAGACCTTTCTGTTCTCTTTGCCAGCGAAATGGAGGAAATTAGCTCAAAGATCTTTACCATAAAGAGCATGAACTCCGCCTCCAAATCTATAGAAGGTTCGGCGGAGTTAGACAAGCTTTCGGAACCTGAGCTGCCCTCTAAGGAAGTAAAGCCTACTATAGACCTAAAAGCCATCTATGCTAACTTGCAAAAAATAAGGGAAGAAAAGGCTTTCAATTGTGCACCCAAAGAGTTGGCTAACGCAGAAGCCTACTATGAAGGTTTAGCCCATGAGCTTTCAAAAGAAAGACCTAAGGCATCTCTTGTGCAGTCTTTGTACGATAGTTTCCTTTCCAACTATTTGCTTGCCAAAGAGAAGGTGGAAGTAGCAAAAAAACAGTCCTTGGTTTGTTATACGGGTAAAGTAGAACTTCCCGTCGCCCAAGCAGAACCTCAAGAGCCCGTCGTCCAAAAGCCAGTAGAACCGCAGGAACCTGCAAAAGCGGAAGAACCCCTTATGGTGCGTGCGAGGATACACTTTGACTTTAATAAGGCGGACATAAAGAGAGAATACATACCACTACTCAAAGAGGTGGCAAAGGTGCTGAAGGAAAATCCCAACATAAACCTAAGGATTGAAGGCTACACGGATGATATAGGCACCAAGGTCTACAACCAAAAGCTTGCATTGAAGAGGGCTATGGCGGTTAAAGACTTTTTAGTAAAGGAGGGCATAAAGCCTGAGAGGATACAGGTGGTGGGCTTTGGAAAGGAAAAATACATCGCAGAGAACACTACGCCCATAGGCAGGCTAACCAACAGGAGGGCAGAGTTTATAGTTATCCAGGTGCCCACCCAATGAGGAGCTACTGAAGGCTTTTCAGTGCCCTTTCCACCCTTTTTATAAACCTATCCTTTGGCAAAACATCGCATAGAACATCTACTCCAACACCCTCCAACTCTCCCGTTAAAACTGCCCTCAGTGTATGCCAAAAATCCTTGGGCTTTATCCCAAGCTCCTTCTGGGCCATCTTGGCGATCTCTTTGATCTTCTGTCCGCTCAGTTCCTCCCCCTCTAACTTTAAAAGCACATACTCTAGGACTTGCACGGCGGTCTGATTTTCTAAAACTCCCTTTGCTTGCTCTGAATATTCCACCTCATCCACAAAGAAGGGTTTTAGTCTATCCACCGCCTCCGAGAGGGTTTCAAAGGCATCTCTAGCCCTCTGCAGGACCTTTAAAAGATAGTCTTTGTCAAAGGAATATCCCGCCCTCTCAAGGAAAGGAGTGAGCTCCTTTGCAAGCTCCTCAAGGCTCAGAACTTCTCTTATATACACTCCGTTCATCCACCTTAGCTTTTGGGCGTCAAAAACAGCAGGAGAGTCGTTGACATCCTTTAGGTCAAAGAGCTTAATCAGTTCCTCCTTTGAGTAGACCTCCCTTCCTTCCTCTGGCGGGGACCATCCCAAAAGGCAAAGGTAGTTAAACATAGCCTGCGGCAAAAAGCCCTCCTCTCGGTAGTTTTTTACGGAGACCGCGCCGTGCCTTTTGGAGAGCTTGCTTCTGTCTGGTCCGAGGATCACGGGCAAGTGGGCAAACTTGGGAACTTCAAAGCCCAGAGCACGGTATATGAGTATTTGCTTAGGTGTGTTTGGAATGTGGTCTTCCCCCCTTATCACATGGCTAACGCCCATCAGGGCATCATCCACCACCACCACAAAGTTATAGACCGGGCTTCCGTCGCTCCTGACGATCACAAAGTCTCCAAAGTCATCCACGCTTATGGATATAGGTCCTTTTATAAGGTCCTCAAAGGTTATCACCTCTCCCTCTGGAACTCTAAACCTTATGGTGTAGGGTATTCCTTTGCCTTTAACATCCTCAAGGCTCATATGCCTGCATTTGCCCGAGTATCTGTAGGGAATGCCCTTTTCCTCTGCTTTTTTTCTTTCCTCCTCCAACTCCTCCGGTGTGCATACGCAGGGATAAGCCCATCCGGACTCAATTAACTTTTGGGCGTACTCTTTGTATATATCAAACCTTTCGGACTGCCTGTAAAACTCATCCCACTCTATGCCAAGCCACTCTAAGTCCTTAAGGAGCATTTCTTCAAACTCTTTGGATGACCTTTCCCTGTCCGTGTCCTCTATGCGTAGGATGAACTTTCCTCCGTGATGCCTTGCAAATAGGTAGCTGAAAATGGCGGTCCTTGCGTTGCCAAGGTGTAAATAACCCGTAGGGCTCGGTGCAAACCTACTAACCACCATAGCTTAGTTTCTGGCTAATATTTTAAGGGCTACTGGAGACATCAAAGTGGTTATTGCTACCACAAAGATCACCACCGCATAAAGGGTATCGTCGTAAATTTTCCCCTGCCTTCCAAACTCCGCAAAGATGAGACCCACCTCACCCCGTGGGAGCATAGAAAAACCGATCAAGAGCTTTTCCTTGAGTGGCACTCTAACAAAAAATCCTGAGATTACTTTTCCTACCACTGCAACGAGTGTTAAAAGCAACGCCAAAGTCCAAAACTTGGCAGAGGTAAAGTCAATGGCTTTTAAGTTCAATTGCAGACCCACGTAGACAAAGAATATAGGAGTTAGCACCCAAACTAAAGGCAGTATAGAATGTTCTATCTTTTCCGCCATCTTCTCGTCGGTCTTCAAAAACAGGGCAAAGGGAATGGCAAAACGCCTTGAGAGGGCAAGACCTGCGGTGAAGGCACCAAGTATTTCGGGAGAGCCTACCTCGTGGGCTAAAAAGGCAAAGAAGAGAACCATTGAGAGCACTGCCGGAGGCACAAAGTCCATAGTGCCCAGCTTTTTTGAAAGAAGCTGTATAACCCTCGCCAAAATCTGTGCCAATATGGGAGAAAAGATAAAAAAGGAGCCTATGTAAAGAATGAGCAACAGCAGGGCATCCACATGCACCTGCCCTTCCTTGGCAAGCTCGTAGAGCCCCGCCAAGACGATCACACCAAAGATGTCGTCAAGGACCGCCGCACCCAAAACTATTTGGGCAAACCTTTCCTTCATCTTTCCCAAGTTTTCCAGGACTCCTACCGTAATCCCTATGCTCGTAGCGGTCAAGGTCCCCCCTAAGAAAAGGGAGGTTAAAAAGGGAAAGTTCAAGAGATAATAGCCTACCAAAAAGCCAAGGAGCATTGGTGTAAAGGCACCCACAGAAGCAACAATGAAGGCTTTTATGCCCACCTTTTTTAGCTGATGTATGTCTGCTTCTAAGCCCACCTGGAAAAGCAACAGGATCACTCCAAGCTCCGCGAGGACCTTTATGATTTGGTTTACCTCTATTAGCCCGAGGGCGCTCTTGCCGAGAAGAACACCCACCAGTATCTCACCAAGCACCGCAGGAAGACCAAACTTTGCAAAGGTATCTCCCACTATTCGGGCGCTGAAAAGAATTATGGCAAGGTAAAGAAAGACATAATGAATTTCCATTTACCTATCTCCCAGTGGAGCCAAAGCCGTTGGGACCTCTAAGGCTCTCTGTGAGCTCCTCAACCTCTTCCCACTGTACCTTAACCACCGGGGCAACCACCAACTGGGCAATACGGTCTCCCCTACGGATGACAAAATCTTCGTTGCCCAAGTTTATAAGAATGACCTTTATTTCCCCTCTGTAGTCGCTGTCTATGGTGCCCGGGGCGTTCAGGATGGTTATACCGTGCTTTATGGCAAGCCCACTTCTGGGACGCACTTGGGCTTCGTAACCTTCGGGCAGTTCTATGGCTATGCCGGTGGGAAGGAGCCTTCTTTCAAAGGGCTTTAGTACCACCTCTTCGTACCCTGCGTATAAAAGGTCCATGCCTACAGAACCCGGCGTTGCATAAAACGGCAGTTCTAAGCCCTCTGCGTGCGGAAACCTTTTTATTTTCACTCTGAGCATTCTTTCTCCTTTCTCAAGCCGGCGGTGGGACTTGAACCCACGACCTAGGCATTACGAGTGCCTCGCTCTGCCGCTGAGCTACGCCGGCTGGTCTATACCAATCGTTGTTAAATTTGGTCTTCCTCTTTCGTCTATGTCAAGCACCTTTACCTTTATAGTATCCCCCACCTTGAACCTAGCCCTAACATCCTTAACCTTCTCCGCCATCTTAGAAACATGGAGCATTCCAGTTTTTCCTTCCATAATCTCCACAAAGACACCGTAGGGCTCTACCCTGACTATCTTTCCCTCATAAACCTTGCCCACCTCCACATCTTCCAACAACTTCATTATGATGGCTTTCACCTTTTCTATGGCTTCCCTGTCCATGCTGGTAAGAGAGGTCCTTCCTCCCTCGTGGACCCAAACGGAAACACCAAGCTTTTCCCTCCATTCCCTCACGTTTTTACCACCTGGACCAATGACTGTCAAAGCCTTGTCTTCCGGTATGGTTATGATCTCTATCTTTGGTGCGTATGGAGATACTTCCTTCCTTGGCTCCGGCATTGCGGAGTACATCTTTTCCAAGATGTAGAGCCTTCCCTCCCTTGCCTGCATGAGGGCGGACCTCATAATCTCTCTAGTTAGACCTTTTATTTTGATGTCCATCTGCACGCTGGTTATACCATCCCTCGTGCCCGCCACCTTAAAGTCCATGTCTCCCAGCTGGTCCTCATCTCCCAAGATGTCCGAGAGGATCACGTAGCGTTCCCCTTCCATTATTAGCCCCATGGCTATGCCCGCCACATGCTTTTTCATGGGAACGCCCGCATCAAAGAGCGCCAAAGAACCCGCACAGACAGTAGCCATTGAAGTAGAACCGTTGGATTCCAGTATGTTAGAAACCACCCGTATTATGTAAGGAAACTCCTCCTGAGGGGGTATCAGAGGCTCCAAAGCCCTTTCTGCCAGAGCACCGTGTCCTATTTCCCTCCTACGGGGAGGTCCCCAAGGCTTTGCCTCTCCGGTGGAAAAGGGTGGGAAGTTATAGTGAAGCATGAACCTTTTGAAGGTCTCTCCTTCGTATATGGTCTCCACCAGCTGGGCTTCCTCTGGGGCACCCAGTGTAACAGTGGCAAAGGCTTGGGTTTGACCCCTTGTGAATATGGCACTGCCATGGGGTCTTTCAAAGGGATGAACCTCTATGGTGATGGGCCTTATGTCCTTGGGACCCCTGCCATCGATCCTTTTGCCTTCTGTTAGGACCATTTCCCTCATGAGCTTGCTGATGAGCTTTTTGTATTGGTAGCCCACCTTAAAGGCAAGCTCTTGGGGAACTTGATTGTTGGCTATGAACTCATCCAAAATCTTTGCCTGTAGGCTCTTTCTTTCCCTTTTGTCTTGGATTTTCAAGGATTCTTTGATCCTCTCTGTGCATTGCTCCTCTAAAAGCTTTTGCCATTCTGCGGGGAGCTCAAGCCCCTCAAACTGTACCTTTGGAACGCCTACTCTTTGTCTAAGTTCCTCCTGAGCCCTCAAAAGCTCCAAGGCAGAGGACTGTCCAAAGTAGAGGGCATCCATAAAGGTCTCCTCATCCACCTCCTTAGCACCACCCTCCACCATCACAATGGCAGACTCAGAACAAGCCATAATAATATCCAGGTCCGCCCTCTGCCTTTCTTCGTAAGTGGGATTTACCACGAATTTGCCGTCCACCCTGCAGACCCTTAGCCCCACAATGGGACCATCGAAGGGAATACGAGAAATGTGCAAAGCAGCGCTTGCACCCGTTATAGCCAGTACATCGGGGTCGTACTTGTCGTCTGCGGAAAGGGTGAGGGCTGTGATCACCACTTCGTAAGGAAAGCCCTCGGGCAGTAGTGGTCTTATAGGACGGTCTATAACCCGAGAGACCAAGACCTCCCTTTCGGTGGGTTTGCCCTCCCTCTTTATAAAACCTCCGGGAATTTTACCCCAGGCGGAGGATTGCTCCCGGTAATCCACCGTAAGGGGGACAAAGTCAATGTTCTGAATGGGGTTTTCGGACATAACCGCGGTTACCAAAACCGCTGTATCCCCCTGCCGGACTACCACCGCACCGTCCGATAGCTTGGCGTAATGACCCGTTTCTATAATTATTGGGTCTTTGTCTCCAAGCTTAGCTTCTATCCTCTCCATCACTTAACCTTCAGACCGAGCTTATTGACCACCTCCAAATACTTTTGGTAATCCTTTTCTCTAAGGTACTCCAAATGCTTCCTTCTTGCATGGATCATAGCAATGAGTCCTCTCCTTGAGTGTATGTCCTTTTTGTGTTTTTTGAGGTGCTCCGTTAGCCTGTTGATCTTCTCAGTAAGTATAGCTATCTGCACCTCCGGAGAGCCTGTATCCTTTTCGTGCCTCCTGTACTCTTGTATGATCCTTTCTTTAACTTCCTTTGGAAGAGCCATACCAATTACCTCCTTATTGAATAACCTGTGAGTAGTATATTATACCATCAATCCACCCAATAGTTTGGCGCTTCTTTGGTAATGATCACGTCGTGCACGTGGGATTCTTTGTATCCTGCCCAAGTGATGCGCACCAGCTTTGCTTTTTGCCTTAGTTCTTCTATGTTTCTTGCACCCAAATAGCCCATGCCAGACCTCAAACCTCCCACCAGTTGGAAGATCACATCCGAGAGCCTTCCCCTGTATGGAACCCTTCCCTCTATACCCTCTGGCACGAACTTTTCCATCTTTTCCTGTCCGTATCTGTCCGCAGACATCCTGCTCATCATGGCCCCCAAGGAGCCCATGCCCCTGTAGGCTTTATATGCCCTACCCTGATAGTATATGACCTCGCCCGGAGCTTCTTCTGTGCCCGCAAGGAGTCCTCCAAGCATTACTGCGCTGGCGCCTACCGCCAGGGCTTTTACGATGTCTCCCGAATATCTTATGCCACCGTCCGCGATGATTGGAATTCCATATTTCTTTGCCACTTTGTAAGCAAGCATTATGGCAGTTACCTGTGGGACGCCCACACCCGCAACGATCCTGGTGGTGCATATGGAACCCGGTCCCACTCCCACCTTGACCGCATCCGCACCCGCCTTTATGAGGTCTTCAACCGCCTCTCCTGTTGCCACATTGCCTGCGATCACATCCACCTGTGGATATTCAGACTTTATCATCTCCACCGTCTGCAGAACCCTCTTTGAATGCCCGTGGGCGGTATCCACCACGATCACATCCACACCCGCAGAGACCAAGGCGGAAACTCGCTCCTTTGTATCCGCGCCTGTACCAACCGCAGCCCCCACACGGAGCCTTCCAAACTCATCCTTGCATGCGTTTGGGTACTTTTGCCTCTTTACTATGTCTTTTAGGGTTATGAGCCCCACCAGTCTTCCCTCTTTATCCACGATGGGAAGCTTTTCTATTTTGTGCTTTTGTAAAATCTCCGTTGCTTCCTCCAAGGTGATTCTTTCCTTTGCCACTATGAGGTTTTCTTTGGTCATAAACTCAGAGACGGGCTTGTGGTAATCGGTGGGTTTTATGAACCTGAGGTCCCTGTTGGTAAGTATGCCCACCAGTTTGTTGCCATCGGAGACTACGGGCACTCCAGAGATCCTGTATCTTTCCATTATCTCCAGGGCGGTTTTTACGGTGGTGTCCGGAGTTACGGTGATAGGATTCATGATCATACCGCTCTCGGACTTTTTGACCTTTTCCACCTCTCTTGCCTGCTCCTCTATGCTCATATTTCGGTGGATAATGCCTATTCCTCCTTCCCTCGCCAAAGCTATTGCCATCCTTGATTCCGTAACTGTATCCATCGCAGCGGAGATTATGGGTATGTTTAGCTTTATTTTTTTGGTTAGCCAGGTGGAAACATCTACCTCGTGGGGCAGAACTTCTGAATATTGGGGCACCAAAAGGACGTCATCAAAGGTTAGACCTTCAAAAATCTCTATCTCTCCCATATACTAATTTTATACTAATTGCATGCCAAACCTTGTCATAACCGGAGGAACGAGGGGAATTGGCAGGGCGGTGGTGGAACTCTTCTTAAAGGAAGGGTGGAACGTTTGCACCTGTGGAAGAACGGAGGAGGGAGTAAAAGGACTTAAAGAAGAACTAAAAGAGCCGAAAAATTTATACGTGAAAGCCTGCGATGTGGGAGACAGAAATTCTGCCAAAGCCTTTGTGGAATTTTGTAGGGAAAAGCTCGGAGAATTTGACCTTTTGATCAACAACGCCAGCATACTGGGGGAGAGAGTGCCCATAGAAAAATATCCCGAGGAGGTCTGGGAGGAGGTCATAAGGGTCAATCTAAACGGCGTCTTTTACATCACCAAGTATGCCCTGCCCTATGTGAAAGGTGGAGGAGTGATAATAAACCTATCCTCTGGGGCGGGCAAAAGACCCGCACCCTACTGGGGTGCCTATGCAGTTTCAAAGTTCGGAATGGAGGGTTTTTCTCTGCTTTTGGCGGAGGAGCTAAAGCCAAAGGGAATAAAGGTGTATGCCTTTAACCCCGGTGCCACCAGAACCCAGATGAGGGCAAAGGCTTATCCGCAGGAGAACCCTCTCACCCTAAAGCCACCAGAAAAGGTGGCAGAGTTTATAATGAAGCTAATAAAGGATAGACCGGAAGGGGTAAGCGTGGATTATGGGTTATAAAGAAAAGCTTTTATTAGCCTTGGGGCTCCTATCCGCCCTGTTTGTCCTCCTCATACACGACTCTGTGGTCCCAAGCCCATCTACCTTTTCCTACCTTATTGCCATAATCCATATTCCTACCTTCTTTCTGTTTGCGAGCACTGTGCTTACTCCCCTTTTGGTGGGTCAGTTTCTCATTAAAAGCAAGCTTTACTATACCGCCCTGTTCCTCGTTCCTTCTCTCATCCCTAAAGCCTTTCATATTCTTTCCTTTGTGTTCTTTCCTGACTTCATAACACCAAACCATAGGGATAAGGTCTCTTGGCTACACATCACCTTTACAGCATACACATTGCTTGGCATAACCCTTGGAATGCTTCACAAAAACGGTAGGTTTTCCTACCTTAAGTTCCTTGCTTTGCTACTCTCCTCTTTGGTGGTTTCCTTCTTCATAGTGCTTTATTATCCTTTGCTTCCCAAAACCTACATGGAGGGGGTGGGTTCAACCACCATTTCCGATGTGCTTTGGGCTGGGCTTGCCCTTTGGGGTTTCTTGCTTGCTTACTTTATAGTAAAGAAAAAGGTCTACGGCAAGAGGGCAAGCAAGCACATGGCGTTGGGTATATTCTTTTACAGCATTAGCTCTGCCCTTCCCATTTTTTACACTCACTATAACGACATAATTTGGATAGCGGTTTCCTTTTATAGGGCTCTGGCTTACTTGCTCATTGCCTATGGCGTTGTTAAGGTAGAGATTGTAGATGTTGGTAAGGAAATAGTTATACATTCAAGGGCTCTTTTGGATTCTCTCGCAAAGGCTGTGCCCAAGTGGGAGGGTAGTGTGCTGAAGGTTGCATTGGGTAAGGTCTTTGAAGAGGGTTTTATAAACAGCCTATGCATATACGACCTCAACACAAAGGAGCTAAAGGCTTACTTTTATGGACTGAAGGAAAGGGAGGAAGACCTAAAACCACCCGAAGATTGGAACAGGATCTTAGAAGAAGGAATGGGCATTTTAGAAGATGGTAGGTACTTTCAAGTTAGGGAGGGGTATTTGATACTTGGTAGATATTCTGCGGATTTAGAGAACCCTCTAATAAATACCCACATAAGAAACATAGAAAGCCATCTCTTATTGTATTTCCTACAGCACAAGAACTTTGATGAGCTCCTTAAAGAAAAGGCAAAGGAGATTCAAAGGCTATACACCATGCTTGATACCTCCGAATACGTCGTTCAGGCACACAATAACATAGACACCTTTTCAAAGCAAGTTCTAGATAGACTGGACTATGTTCTGCCTATGGACGGTAGCTTCTTTTATATGTTTGACCAAAGCGCAGGAAGCATAGAAATGCTCATCCTCTCTTCTCTGTTTATAAAAAACTTTACAGAAGAGGAAGCAAAGTCGCTCCTTGCGGAGGTTCAAGCAGACCCAAATACTTTTGGGACGAAAGATAACTTTTGCTTTGCCAAGTTTGAACATGGTCAGTATCAAGCGGGAGTGGTGGGCGTCAGGTTAAAGAAACCCTTTGGTAAGGATGATCTTGCTTTCTTCAAAACTGTTTCCAATCAACTGTTCCACGTAGTAAGTTTGATGAAGGTTATAGAAGACCTGGAAAATGCCCAACTGAACGTTAAGATCCTCTCCGAGTGTGACCCACTTACTATGCTGTATAACAGAAAAACCTTTGAAAGGTATGTTAGAGATAACATAGAAATAAGCTCGAAGACTGGTTCTATTTTCTCTATAGTCCTCATAGACATAGACGACTTCAAGCTTATAAACGATGTATACGGACACCATACCGCGGACATGGTTCTAAAAGAGCTCAGCAAGAGGTTAAAAAGGAGCCTCTTTAGGAGAATGGATATCCCAGCGAGGTTTGGAGGGGATTCGTTTGTGGTTCTCCTGCCAGACCTTTCAAGGGATACCGCACTGGCGGTAGCAAAAAGACTCCAAGACGAGCTGTCCTCCACACCTGTAAAAATAGAGGATAAAGAAATTCCTATAAGTATAAGTGCAGTTGTAGTATCCTATCCTCAGGACGGCACCAGCGAAGAGGAACTCATAACTTACGCGGAATACTTAATGAGGGAGGCAAAAAGAAAAGGTAAGGGCATAGTCCTAAGTTCGGAAGAATCTCCTCATAAATTCTCTGTGGTAAAGGAGGTGGAAAGGTCCATCATGGAAAGCTTGGAGAAATCCTCCGTCGTGCCCTTTTATCAGGAGATCATAGACCTAAAGGACATGTCCCTCTTTGGCTTTGAGGTGCTTATGAGGATAAAGTTTAACGGTAGATTTTTGAGTGCGGGGGAATTTGTGGATGTGGCGGAGAGGATAGGTGCCATGCAAAAGCTTGACTTTTTGCTTATAAAAAGGGTTTTTGAAAACTACAAACTTTTTGAAAATAAATTTCCTCTTTTCATATTCATTAACTTGGTGCCGGAGAACGCCACGGAGGAGTTTGCGGAAAAAGTCAGAGCCCTTGCGGATAAGTATTCTGTTCCTACTACCAATGTTATCTTTGAGATCACAGAGAGAAAAGCCATTGAGGATATTATGCGGGTTGTGAGCTTTGTTAGGGAGTTGAAGAGTGAAGGTTTTCGCTTTGCCATAGACGACTTTGGCTCGGGCTATTCCTCCTTTTACTATCTCAAATACCTACCCGTGGACTTTTTAAAGATTGAGGGGGAATTTATAAAAACTCTTCCCAATTCACCTACAGACAGAGTTTTCATTGAGGGAATTGTAAGCGTAGCAAAAAAGATGGGAATTAAAACTATTGCAGAGTATGTGGAAAATGAAAAGGTTTTGGAGGTAGTTAAAGATTTAGGCATAGACTACGCACAGGGTTATTACCTTGGAAAGCCGGAACCTTTGGAGGAAAAGCTCAAGAAGCACTTCTCCAAAGTATAAACCCGAGGGCTTGGAAGAAGGAATTTAAAATAAAGGCAAACATTCCTACCCAAAGGGTGGCGTTATACCAGAACTTCATAGGATATACCCTAAGCAACATATCTTCGTCAAAAAAACGCCAAGAGTATGGATCAAAAAAGAAGTTGTGGAAACCTTCAAAAAGTAGGTCGTAGTTTAAGAGGGAAAAGATAAGAACAAAGATAACGAAAATTTCCGTAAGAGTTGGACCAAGAAGGAGCGTAAGACCCATTTTTCTTTTGTTCCTTAGGCTAAAAAAGAGAATTAGCCAGAGGGGACCTCCAAGGTAGAGAGCCTTAAAGATCACTGAAAGAAGTTTCTTCACGTCCTGCATATGCTTTATTTCCTTTTCTCTAAAAAGTCCAGAATTGATAAACTCCTGCAATCCTTCGTCGGATAGCACAGACCTTAGCCCCAGCTTGGCAATGTTTAACCTTTCTTCATAACTCATGCCCCGATGGTCCGGTGGCAGGTTCCCAAATCTGTAATTCAACTCCACGAAAAATTCTGTAAAGGCAAGCCTAACGCACAAAAAAACAAGAAGGAAGGGGAAGAAAAGGGAGAGGAGGATGACCCTTTTCACTAATACCCTCTAATTTGCGTCTGTCCTGCGTGGCAGGCTGTACAAGATTTTTGGTCTCCAGCCAACTGAAGCAAACCAAAGCTTTCTGCGATCCTTTGATGTTTTGCGTGGATCTCTTCCACTGGTTTGAACTTTCTTACCTGAGGTATGCCTATACCTTGATGGCATTGGTAGCAGGTTAGCATTGCGTCCTTCCAAAGGGCAACCGCCTTCTCTTTGTCTCTCTCTTCCAAAGCCTTTGGCAGTTCTTGGTATAGAATGGTGTTCCTCTTTTTAACCACTGCCTTTATATCATCTGACCATTGGGCTACCATAGGTGCAGCCAAAGCCATGTTTTTACCACAGGCGGAAATCCCCAGAGGGCTCCTGACAAGCCTTAGGGCGGTGTCAAACTCACCCTTTTCTATGTGTCCCCTCAATGCCACAAAGGAGAAGAAGGTTCTGTAGGCACCCGCCTTGAAGTTTAGCCTAACATCCGCAAGGTATTTGGCAGACTGTATAGTTTGTTCCTTGTTGGCTCCTCCCACCACCAGAATCCTTTTTCCATCTTTTTCCACCATCTTTATGGTGGGCTTTTCAAAGGTCAGTCCCAGCTCCTTTACCACATCGTTGTTGGTGCCAACCACTATGATGTTTTTCCACTGAAGGTTCTTTAGTTGGGTGTCGCTTACCAGTAGTGGTGGTATTTTGGACTGTTTTACCTCTTCTGCACCAAAGCCAATGTCTTCTACCCACTGCCCCAAGTAAAAGGCAATCTTGCCCGCTTGGGCTACAACCTCTGGGTCCTCCTTTGAACCGTAAACAATTAGCACATTAGGAATGGCTACATCCTTCAACATGGCGGGCGTGCCACTCCAAACTTCCCCGTAGGTAATGTAGGGAAACAGTCTATCCGCAAAGTTGGGCTCTATAACAGGCTGAGCCAAGGCCACACTAAAGGGCAAAAGCAAAAGGCTTTTTCTCATGGCTTAAACCTCCCAGTTAATATTTTACCAAGACAGGTTTAAAATATAAGAAGGGAGGGATAGGTATGTCCTATGTTATCTACGCCGCATACGGCTCTAATCTACTTAAGGAAAGATTCTTGGTTTACATTAGGGGCGGTACTTTTATGGGGGTACATTACGAAGGCTGTAGAGACAAAACGGAACCTGAATCTCTTGGATGGATGTGGGTTCCATATAGGGTTTACTTCGCAAAGAGTTCTGGAAGGTGGAATAATCAGGGAGTAGCCTTCTTATCCTGTGAGAAGGAAACTGATTCAGAGTATCATGCAGTAGTCAGGCTTTGGAAAATAAAGGAGAGCCAGCTTGAAGATTTGCAAAGACAAGAAGGAAAAGGGTGGTATGATAAGATAGTCACACTGGGGGAAAAGGACGGATTGAAGATACTTACCTTTACTGGATGCTGGTATGATGAAAAAAACACGCCCTCTCAGCTCTATTTGGATATTCTTAAAAAAGGGCTAAAAGAAACAACAGGCTGGCCGGACGAAGAGATAGACAAATACTGGCAAAAGTTTTTGAAGTAGAACTAAGCTGTGAGGCTGTTTTATAAATTCCCTACTGGGTGTATTTTAGAAAGCTTCCACTTGTCGGCTGTCAGAAACTGCTGAGAATGTGGGTTATATATAATGTATGATGGTCGTTGGGATAAGAAGCAAAAGTGTGAGCATTCCTAACAAGGGAGGGCTTTCTCTGAGGGGTCTTTTGGCCCCTTATTGCGGGGAGGTGGGCTAATGGCTTACCTCTTCGTGTATGGCACGCTTAAAAGGGGTGGATCAAGGCACAGCCTCTTAAAGGGCTGTCCTTTTTTAGGGCGTGCCTTGGCAAAGGGCTTTGCCCTTTATGACCTCGGCGCCTACCCTGGGATGGTTCCCGGAGATGGGGTAGTGCGTGGAGAGGTCTATGAAATCCCAGAAGGGCTCCTTAGGGAGCTTGACTGGGTGGAAGGAGCTCCTTTCCTCTTCAGGAGGGAGCTCATTGAGGTGGTCCTTGAGGACCACACTCCTTTGCGTGCCCACGTCTATCTGTATAATAGAAAGGTGGAGGGTGCGGCTTTGGTACCTTCCGGTGAATGGAAGGTATAAAGCGAGGTCCCCATGGGGGACCTTTTTAAACCAAAGACAAAGGAGGTATAACCATGGAAATAACCGAAAAAGTTAATGCAGAGCCCCTTAACCTAAGGCATGGAAAGATAGGATTAGTGTTTGAAGTGTATCCACAAATTCATCAAAGCCTCTACACACTACCCATTAGTTTTCCACAGGAATGGAGACAACGGCTCTATGTGGAAACAACAACGCCCTACTACACAAAAGAGGAACTCCAAGATGTAAATGAAAATGGAAGACCTAAGGCAAAGATTCTACCTTTCACCGGTGGTCCGTTTGTTCATCCAAGAGATATGTGGGAATTGGTAAAAAGCCTGAGAGAGTTTATGAACAGAGAGAGGGACAAAATCTATATATCCCTTGTAAATAACACGGATAGGGACCCAATGTGTGAAATTAGCTCATCGCCTAACGGAGAGAAAGCTCTGGTATATCTAAGAATAGAAGGTAAAACAAACTCCGGTGTGATAAAGAGAGGGAGAATAGGTTTTGACTCGCAGGAGCTTAACTCCTTTTTGAGATATTTAACCCTTCACGCTCAAATGGAAATGACGATAATAAAGGAAAGGCAGGTAGCCATTTTCAGGAGATGGACGGAGGAGTTCTTTAGCTACGATGTCGCTCCCACGAAGGGTATCATTACACCCCAGAGGAGGGCTAAAGTCCTAAAAATGCTGTATGAGTACCTCCAGGGCAATAGGGATCTAAAGCCTGTTGATTTCGGAGAAAAGCTAATATTCAAGGTAGATAAGACTTCGGGTAATCTCCTGATTATTACCACCCTTAGACCTCCTATAGAGCTTACGTTAGAGGAGGTAAAGGAGCTTTATATGTTTCTAAGCTAAAGGGAGGTGGTAAGATGTCCAAGAAGATAAAAAAGGTTATGATTATTGACTCCCAGTGGTATCTGGGAGCGGATCAAACTCATCTTATAATGCAGCTACGAAAAATATTTCCAGAGTCGCCTATATACTTCGCGGTCAATACTAAGGCAGACTATTGGCAAAAGGTGGGAGAAAAGCTTCGTAATTTGTGGGAACGTCGTGGTGTTCAGTTAGAAGAGACGGAAAAGATTGAAATGGACTTGATAGACAAGCTGGCAAGCAAACACAAAGCAGAAAAAGTTGTGATAGGAACAAATGACAGTATTCTACTTACTACCTTAACAGAGCATCCGATGTTAAAGCCTATCTATCTCAGAATAACCTACAAAAGAAATAGGTATGAATGGCTTAAACCCCATCCTGTCTTTGAAGAGTTGCGGGAAATTGGCTACACTGTGATTGATATGAGGCTTGCCAATAGAGTAGAAGGTAGCCTTGCAAGGATATTGGGCTTGAGCTTTAATGCGGTCTTGAAACTTTGGGATGAAAAGGAAAGATTTGAAGAGAGCGTTCAAACCGCAAGGGAAAGAGTACTTCCTCAAATGGACGGAGAGCTTACCTTACAGGACTTCAAGAATATGTGTTTCAAAGAAGGAATATCCTATCCCTTTGAATCTGCATACTTTCTGGCTTATTATGGAGACATCAAACTAAGAAATGATCATGGCAATGTTCTTCTCCTGAGAAATGTGAATACCTCTGAGGAAGTAGAAAATCAAGAAGAGCCACCAAAAGGCATGCTTTCCAGAATATTCCAACCTTTCCTCAGGTTTTTCTCTAAACCAGAAAAGGAGTGAATATTGCTTGCCCCCACTGGGGGCTTTTGTTTCAAGTATGTTTTTTAGTTCTTTTGAAAAATCCCTCGTCAGGACTCTCTTCAATCTTTAAACTCCTTGTGCTTGAGGAAGTTGAGGAATTAAACCCAAGGCTCGTATTCCATCACCTGCTCAAAGGTATAAGGGCATTCCTGTGGGAAATCTTTTTCCGTGGGAAATCTGCCAAAGTATTTTTTAGCAAGGTCGTGGTTTTCATCTTCTTTAAACCATCTTACAAGCCTTTTTACAGCAATACGCCAAGCGGTGGGTAACTCCTCTGCTGCTTTTTTCCTTATGCTTGGGTATGTTTCAAAGATTATATCAAGTTCGTTTCTTGCGTTGTTTATGCTACTTATCCAGCTGTGCCCTACATCTTCTCTATATCTGAAGTTTTCCCACTTGTAAAGGTGTTCCAAGATTACCGCCATAAAGCTAACTGCACTATCCAGATACCTCTGTCCCATATCCTCTATCTCCTCCAACAGGTTCTCCCAGTCTACAAGGTCATATTCTTTGTTTTTGAGAAGTCTGAGATTTTCCTGCACCCACAGATAAAAGTCCTTTTCATAAAGTTCTTTTAGATTTTGGGTTTTTGTCTCCATAGGTTTAAATATAAGTCTCACTCCTTAAGCCACGGTTCGTATTCCATAATCTGCTGGAAGCTATAAGGACACTCTTTTGGGAAGTCTTTTTCTGTAGGAAGTCTGCCAAAGTGCCTAAGGGCTAACTTTTCATTCACCTTAAACCATGCTATTAAGTCTAACACCGCATCTTCCCATGCCCGTTGCAAGGTTTCTTTTTCCTGAGCCTTCGCTTTAAGGGAAGGCGCACCCTTGAAGAGTTTTAGCATCTTCGTTCTTGCGTTAATGATGCTTTTCTTCCACCCGCTACCCATATAAGCGGACTCCCTATAGTTTTCCCACTTATAGATATGTTCCATAATTACCGCCATATAGCTAACCATAGCTTCATAGTGCCTCTGTCCCATATCCTCTATCTCCTCCAGAAGGTTCTCCCAATCTACGAGGTCATATTCTTTGTTTTTGAGAAGTCTGAGATTTTCCTGTACCCACAGATAAAAGTCCTTTTCATAAAGTTCTTTTAGATTTTGGGTTTTTGTCTCCATAGGTTTAAATATAAGCCCGCCGAGCGCAGGAATACGACTAACTAAGTTTGGGTTTTTGTCTGAAAGAGAGCCTTAAGATTGCCCTTGATTTTCTTCTTTGCGTTTTAGCTTCTCATACTCCCTTTTGCCACTACGAAGGGAGAAAAACATTCCAAGCCCTATTATAAATAGAGCAGAGAGAAGTATAATGCCAGCTTGAGCATCTCTATCCATTTTCTCATCAGGGGCAAGAATATAGCCAAGAAGGCCAAGAGGACCTAAACTTCCCACCAAAATAAGAACTATGGAAATGATATACCCAATCCACCACTCCACCTTAGCCACTCCTTCGGTGGCTCCCAAAAGTATTTCCTGCCTTGCCACATAGTCTATGGGCTTTTCCTCTTCCTGCTTTGTGTCCTCTTTCTTTTTATTCTTCTCCACCACTAAAGCAAGCAACTCCTCCCTCAACCTCTCATCTTTAACCTCTTCCATAATCCTCTTTATAAGTTCCTTGTCGTCCATAGCGGATACCTCCCACATTATTTATTTTAGCAAACTACGCATCTGAGGCTAGTCCAAAAACTCCCTAATCGGGATATACTTCTTGGTCTGTATTTTAAAAAAGCATACATAAAAAACTTGACAAAAATGGACTAAAGTTTTAAACTATAAAGATAAGGAGGTGTAAAGATGGCGGAGAAGGTCATAGGCATTGACTTGGGAACTACCAACTCCGTTGTGGCTGTTATGATAGGCGATGAGCCTGTGGTTATACAAAATCAGGAGGGTTCAAGGCTTACCCCCTCCGTTGTATCTTGGACAAAGGAGAAGGAAATATTGGTGGGTGAGCCTGCCAAAAGACGTGCCATTTTGGACCCCGAGAATACCGTTTATGAATCAAAGAGGTTCATAGGAAGGAAGTATGAAGAGGTTATAGACGAAGCAAAGAGGGTTTCCTACAGAGTTGTTCCGGACGAAAAGGGAGACGCAAGCTTTGAGATCCCTAACCTTGGAAGAAAGGTCCGCCCAGAGGAGGTGGGTGCTCTGGTTCTCAAAAAGCTAAAGGAAGCTGCAGAAGCCTACTTGGGAGAGAAGATCACCAAGGCGGTTATAACAGTGCCCGCTTACTTTAACGAAAGGCAAAGACAGGCTACCAAGGATGCAGGTAAGATTGCAGGGCTTGAGGTTCTCAGAATACTCAACGAACCCACCGCCGCAGCTCTTGCCTACGGGCTTGACAAGAAAAGCGATGTAAGAATACTGGTCTATGACTTTGGTGGTGGTACCTTTGACGTATCCATCCTTGAGGGTGGAGATGGTGTTATAGAGGTAAAGGCAACCGCGGGAGATACCCATTTGGGTGGTGCCAACATAGACGAGAGGATAATGGAATGGCTTATAGAGGAATTTAAGAAAGAAACTGGCATAGACCTAAGAAAGGACAAAACCGCCCTGCAAAGGCTAAAAGACGCCTCCGAGCAAGCCAAAAAGGAGCTCTCCTTTAAGCTTGAAACGGAGATCAACCTACCCTTTATTACAATAGACCCATCCACCAATCAACCCTTGCACCTACAGAAAAAGCTGACCAGGGCAAGGCTTGAGGAGATGATCAAGGACCTGGTGGATAGGACTATGGAGATCGTAGAGAAGGCTTTGAAGGATGCCAAGCTCAGACCCGAAGACATAGATGATGTAGTACTTGTGGGTGGTTCTACTCGCATTCCCCTGGTCCAGCAAAGAATAAGAGAATTCTTTGGAAAAGAACCTCACAAGGGCGTGCACCCTGATGAAGTGGTTGCGGTAGGTGCTGCCATACAGGCAGGCATACTCTCCGGTCAGGTAAAGGAAATACTTCTCGTGGACGTAACACCCCTTTCATTGGGAGTGGAAACCTATGGTGGAGTTATGACCGTTCTGATCCCAAGAAACACACCCATTCCGTACAAAAAGTGCGAGATATTCACTACCGTTGAAGACTATCAAACACAGGTGGAAATCCACGTCCTACAAGGCGAAAGGCCCTTGGCAAAGGACAACAAATCTTTGGGTAAGTTCTACCTGACGGGTATACCACCCGCACCAAGGGGAGTACCAAAGATAGAGGTTTGCTTTGACATAGACGTGGATGGTATACTTCACGTGACCGCCAGAGACCTTGGAACTGGTAAGGAACAGTCCATAAGGATTCAACCCTCCTCTGGACTCACCCAAGAGGACATAGAAAGAATCATCAGAGAAGCCCAAATGCACGAAGAGGAAGACAGGAAAAAGAAAGAACTTATTGAAGCTAAGAACCAACTGGACATGCACCTTTACAACTTAGAGAAAGTCCTCAGAGAAAACAGGGACAAACTGCCTTCAGACATTGTCTCAGAGGCGGAAAAAGTTATCCAAGAGGGCAAAAAGGTCTTTGCAGAGTCCCAGGACATTGATGAGATAAGGAAGGCTACAGAGAGGGTGCTTGATGTTGCTGGAAAGGTGGGTGGATACATATATCAATCTGCGGAAAAGAAGGAAGGCGGTAATGGTGCTGATGTGATAGAGGGCAAGACCCTATAAAAGAGCTTATATTCATTCCTTATGCTGTATAGGGATTTAGACCAGCAAACCAAAGAGGACCTGAGAAACTACTTTGAAGAGAGAGACTATGCGGTTATAGCGGTTCCAAAAGAGGAACCCATAAGGGTCTATGTTATAAAAGCGGACAGGGTAGTAGAAACTGCCAGAAGGGTCCATCAGTTGGACCCCGGCTCCACCATTTTACTTGGTGAATGGCTCCTGTCTGCTTTAATCCTCTCCTCCCTTCTAAAGCACGGAAGTCCTCAGAAGGTGCTTTTGAAGCTAAGCACTCCAGAGTATTCCCTGGTGGCAGAGGCAGACGGTATGGGTAGGGTAAGGGGCTTTATTAGCAAAGGAGGTCAAGAAGAGGAGGAAACCATAACCGTAGTTAAAGAACTCCGTATGGGTACTCCATACACCAGCATAATCCCAGTAGTTAGCAAGAGCATAAGGGAAAACCTTCTGTATTACTTTGAACAGTCTGAGCAAATAAAAACTGCCTTAGACTTAGGCGTTGTTTTAAAGGAGGACGGAAGCGTCAAGCACGCGGGCGCTTACATGATCCAAACTATGGGTGGTACGAGCCCAAAGGTTGAAGAGTTGCTTCTCAAAAGGGTCAGAGAACTGCCTCCCTATTCTCAAATCCTTTCCTTGGGGAAGAGACCGGAGGAGTTTCTGGAAGGGCTCATCGGGGATATGAAGCCCAGGATCGTGGGTCTGAAGGAGATCGAGTATTATTGCCCCTGCAACGAAGAGATTGCCAAAGCAAGCCTTAGCCTTCTGAGCATGGAGGAAATAGAAGAAATACTCGCGGAGGGTCCAGCAGAAGTGGTCTGCAACTTCTGTGGAAGAGTATATCGCTTTGATAGAGAATCTCTATCTATGTAGATAGTTTGGTGGATTTTTTGCAAACTTGAAATTTTTCTGATATAATTAATAGTCTCACTTATTCAGGAGAGAAGCCATGATACAGAGGCAGACTTATTGTAATGTTGCAGACAATTCAGGTGCTAAGAAGGTTCAAGTGATAGGCATACCCTATGCCCCAAGGAAGTATGCGGTTCCTGGGGATGTGGTCACAGTGACCGTTAAGGAAGCAGCCCCCAACAGCCCCGCCAAGAAGGGCAATATATATAGGGCAGTGGTGGTCAGGACCAAGAAGGAAATCAGAAGACCAGACGGTAGCTACATAAAGTTTGACGACAACGCGGTGGTCCTACTCAACCAGTACGGAGAGCCCTTGGGCACCAGAATACTGGGACCCATAGCAAGGGAAGTCAGAAATAGAGGATTTACTAAGCTTGCGTCCCTTGCACCGGAGGTGGTCTAATGGCGGCAAAGATCAAAAAGGGTGATACAGTGGTTGTAATGAGAGGAAAGGAAAAGGGAAAAACCGGTGAGGTTATAAAAGTGCTCAGGAAAGAAAACAGGGTGGTTGTCAAGAATGTTAACTTGGTTAAAAAGCACGTGAAGGCAATTCCCGGTGTGAGAGAAGGTGGTATATACGAGTTTGAGGCACCCATACACATAAGCAATGTGATGTTGGTGTGTCCCAAATGTGGAAAGCCTACGAGGGTGGGTTTTAGAGTCGTGCAAGAAGGAGACACACTGAGAAAATACAGGTTCTGCAAAAAATGTGGTGAAAACATAGACTTAGTCCGAGAGAGGGTTAAAAAATGAGTGTGGGAACTAAATATGTACCAAGACTCTATCAGAAATACAAGGACGAGGTAGTCCCCAAGCTGATAGCACGATTTGGGTACAAAAACCCTATGGAAGTGCCCAAGCTGGTAAAGATAGTGGTCAATATGGGCGTGGGTGAAGCGGTCAAGGACATAAAGTACTTAGAAAGGGCTATGGAAGACCTGAGGGCTATAACGGGACAACAGCCCGCAGTAAGGAGAGCTAAAAAGTCTGAGGCAGGCTTTAAGCTCAGAAAGGGTATGCCCGTAGGTCTAAAGGTTACCCTCCGCAAAGAAAGGATGTGGGACTTCTTGGACAAGCTCATATCCGTTGCCCTGCCAAGGGTAAAGGACTTTAAGGGTCTTAACCCAAGGTCCTTTGACGGTAGAGGAAACTACGCCTTTGGCATTGCGGAGCAGATTGTCTTCCCAGAGATAGACTACGAAAAGGTGGACGCCATAAGAGGTATGGATATAATCATTCACACTACAGCAGAAACGGACGAAGAAGCCCTTTGGCTGTTAGCCCTATTGGGCTTACCAATAAGGAGTTTTTAGGAGGTAAAGATGGCTAGAAAGGCAAAGGTTGCAAAGGATATTAAGCACTTTCCAAAGTATGAGGTTAGGCGGAAGAACAGATGCCCCCTTTGTGGAAGGCCTAGGGGTTTTATAAGATACTTTGGCATGTGCAGGCTCTGCTTTAGAGAGCATGCCCTTAGGGGAGAGCTCCCCGGCGTGAGAAAAGCCAGTTGGTAAGGAGGTTGAAAGATGGACCCAGTAGCGGATATGTTCTCAGCCATAAGAAACGCCATAATGAGAAGAAAGGATTATGTGGATGTTCCATCTTCTAAGCTAAAGGAGGCTATCCTAAACGTTTTACAAAGAGAAGGATACATTCTCAAGTGGGAAAGGCTTGACTCGGAGGAGCACAGAAAGGGCACCCAATATAAGCTCAGGATTTATCTAAAGTACGCGGACCCCAAAAAGACCAAGAGCGTAATAAGGGGACTGGTTAAGGTTTCCAAACCCGGCAGAAGGATCTATGTGCCAAAGCATTTGGTGCCCCATGTCCGGAAAGGTCTTGGAATCGCCATACTCTCCACCGATGCGGGCGTAATAACAGATCATGAAGCAAGAAAGCTCGGCAAAGGTGGAGAGGTAATAGCCTATGTATGGTGAGGTGAGCCATGTCAAGGATAGGTAAAAAGCCCATAGAAATACCCAGCAATGTAAAGGTAAATTACACTAACGGTGTTTTAAACGTAGAAGGACCAAAGGGTAAACTCTCTTTGGCCATCCACCCGGACATAAAGCTGAGCATAGAAAACAATCATATAAAGTTGGAAAGGCCCTCCGATGCACCCTTTCACAGGGCAATTCATGGCACCATGGCTGCACTCATAAGGAACATGATTAAAGGTGTAACGGAAGGCTATACGGTGGTCCTTGAGATAGTGGGTTTGGGATACAGGGCAGCGGTAAAAGGGAACAACTTAGAGTTGAACTTGGGCTACTCTCACCCGGTTGTATATCCCATACCCAACGATGTGAAGATAGAAGTCAAGGAGAACAAAATTTACGTCAGTGGTGTTGACAAGCAGAGAGTAGGGCAAGTGGCAGCGGAGATAAGAGCCTTCAGGAAGCCCGACGCCTACAAGGGTAAAGGTATAAGGTATGAAGGAGAGCAACTAAGACTCAAGGCAGGTAAAGCTGCAGGAAAGGGCAAAGGCGGAAAGGGTAAATAAGTAAGGAGGTAAAGGAAAATGGCAAAGTTAAGCAGACATGAAAGAAGAGAAAGAAGGCATAAGAGAATAAGAAAGAAGATCTTTGGTACTCCAGAAAGGCCCAGGCTCTGTGTATATAGAAGTCTAACTGCCTTTTATGCGCAAATCATAGACGACACCACTGGAAGGACGTTGGTTTCTGCTTCCTCCATAGACCGGGACTATGTCCAGCTTACAGGCAAGAGAGGTGGAAAGTCCATAGAGGACGTGCAAAAGGTTGCGGAACTTCTGGTTAAAAAGGCTTTGGAAAAGGGTATAAAGAAGGTGGTCTTTGACAGGGGTGGATTCTTATATCATGGTAAAATTAAAGCCTTTGCAGATAAATGCAGAGAGCTTGGTTTAGAGTTCTGAAAAAAGGAGGCTAAGATGGGTGGTGTATCCATTGAAAGGCTGATTGACGAAAGAAGAAAGGAGCAGAACATTCTTGAAATCCAAGATCAACTTCAACTGGAAGAGCGTCTCATATACGCCAAAAGGACTACGAGGGTTACAAAGGGTGGAAAGAGGTTCTCTTTTAGTGCTCTGGTAATAGTGGGAGACAGGAGAGGCTTTGTGGGCTTTGGTCTTGGAAAGGCAAGGGAAGTGCCTATAGCCATAGCAAAGGCAATAGAGGATGGCAAAAAGCACATAATAAGGGTACCTATAGTAGAGGGGACTGTTCCCCACGATGTGATAGGGCATTATGGTCCTACGATGATAAAGGTTATGCCAGCTAGAAGGGGAACGGGTATAGTGGCGGGTGGTGCTGCAAAACCCATCTTTGAACTGGCAGGATATACGGATGTGCTGACAAAGATCTTGGGTTCCACCAACCCCAACAACGTGGTAAGGGCGGTCTTTGATGCCCTCTTAAAGCTAACCACCCTTGAGGAAGAGGCAAAACTCAGAGGCATAAGCGAAGAGGAACTGAGAAAAAGATACAAACTTTATGCGAGGGTTTAAAGATGGGAAAGTTAAGGGTGCGTTTGGTTAGAGGTTTAGCAGGAAAGCCAGAAAAACACATAAAGGCAGTTAAAAGCTTGGGTCTAAGAAAAGTGGGAGATGAAAGGGTGCTTGAGGACAACCCTATGGTCAGGGGCAACATAAGAGTAGCCCATTACCTTGTAGAAGTGGAGGAGGTAAAAGATGAAACTGCATGAACTTGCACCAAACCCAGGTGCCACAAAGGAAAGGAAAAGGGTAGGTAGAGGTCCAGGTTCCGGTCATGGAAAGACTGCGGGCAGGGGACACAAAGGACAAAAGAGCAGGTCCGGAGACAGAAAGCTTCCTTCCTGGTTCGAGGGTGGTCAAACACCCCTCCACAAGAGGATCCCAAAGAGGGGCTTTAGAAGTCCCAACAGGATTGAGTACTCGGTGGTGAATGTAAAGACCTTAGAAAGATACTTCTCCGAGGGTGAGGAAGTCACACCGGAAAAGCTCTTAGAGAAGGGACTTGTGAAAAAGGGAATGCCAGTGAAGATACTGGGTGATGGAGAGCTAACCAAGAGGCTTGTGGTAAAAGCCCACGCCTTTTCTCAAAGTGCTAAAGAAAAGATTGAAAAAGCAGGCGGTACCTGCGAGGTGGTCGCTTGATAGAGTACCTAAAACAGCTCTTTGCCATAGAGGATCTAAGGAAGAGATTTATATATACCCTTTTGATGTTTGCCATTTACCGGCTGGGTAGTCATATACCCCTGCCCGGTATAGATGCTTCCGCCTTACAAGACTTTTTTAAGAGCTTTCAGGGAACGATCTTTTATCTGTATGACATCTTCTCAGGGGGAAATCTCTCCCGTATGACCCTCTTTGCCTTGGGTGTTATGCCCTATATTTCCGCCTCCATAATGATGCAACTTTTGACAGTGGCAATACCGGAGCTTCAGAGGTTGGCGAAAGAAGAAGGAGACTACGGAAGGTATAAGATCAACCAGTACACCAGATATTTGACCTTGTTTGTAGCTTTTGTGCAGTCTATGGGTATTGCCTTATGGCTCAGGGGTCAGGTGTCTCCGAAGGGTATTCCTCTTGTGCCAGAGGGTGGTGTTTTGTTCATAATAACCACAGTGGTTGCCCTCGTATCTTCCACCATGTTTTTAATGTGGGTAGGAGATCGGATAACGGAGAAAGGTATAGGCAACGGTATGTCCCTGCTCATCTTTGCGGGCATAGTGGCTGGCTTTCCTAACGCAGTCATAAGGGTCTATGAAATGTTAAGGAATGGAGACCTTACACCCTTTGCGGTGGTGGGCGCCATCATTTTTGTATTGCTGGTGACCTTTGGCATAGTCTTTATACAAGAGGCAGAAAGGAGAATTCCTGTACAGCATCCAAGAAGGCAAATAGGCAGGCAGGAGGTGATGGGTGGTTCCACTTACTTACCCATAAAGATCAACCCAGCGGGCGTTATACCCATCATCTTTGCCCAGTCTCTGCTAATCATCCCCTCCACCGTGCTTGGTTTTATCAAACATCCCATAGCCAAAGCCTTGCACGATGCCTTCAATCCAACCACGTTCCTTTACAACTTTCTGTATGTCATGTTTATAATCTTTTTCACGTACTTCTATACTGCGGTTTTGATAAATCCGGCGGAGGTGGCTGAAAACTTAAGAAAGGCGGGTGCCTTTATCCCGGGGGTAAGGCCGGGGCAAGACACCCAAAAGCTTTTGGAGGGGATAATAAGCCGACTTGCCTTTGTGGGTGCCATATTCTTAAGCGTAGTGGCTGTTATCCCTGTCTTTGTTAGCCTCTGGTTGAAAGTGCCTTTCTATTATGGAGGAACAACTGCCCTAATCGTGGTGGGTGTAGCCCTTGATACTATAAACAAAATAGAGGCGAGCTTGCTTCAGAGGAAATACACCCAATTCAGGAGGAAGGTAAAGTGATTTTAGTCTTTTTGGGACCACCCGGTGCGGGCAAGGGCACGCAGGCTAAGCTTTTGTCCCAAAGGATGGGGTTTTTACACATATCCACTGGAGACCTTCTTAGGGAAGCGGTAAAGAACCAAACACCCTTGGGAAAGAAGGCTAAGGAATACATGGATAGGGGTGAGTTGGTGCCTGATGAACTAATAATTCAGCTCATAGAGGAAGCCATGCCCAAAGATGGCAACGTGATCTTGGATGGATTTCCACGGACTGTCAATCAAGCCATAGCTCTGGAGGAGATGTTAAAGGGTAAAGGTGAAAAGATTTCAAAGGTTCTATTTTTTGATGTTCCCGATGAGGTAATAATAGACAGGCTATCGGGCAGGAGGGTGTGTTCAAAGTGCGGTGCGGTCTATCATGTGAAATACAACCCACCCAAGGTTGAAGGAGTATGCGACCTATGCGGTGGTACCCTGGTGCAAAGGGACGATGACAAAGAAGAAGTTGTAAGAAAACGCCTTGAGGTTTATAGGGAGCAAACCCAACCCCTTATTGAATTTTATCAGGAGAGAGGTATATTATATAAGTTAGATGCAGGAAAAGGAGTTGAAGAGCTCTTTGAAGAGGTTAAGGGTCTCGTAGGGGATGGCTGAAAAGACACAGGTGGAACTTTACTCTTTAAAAGAACTGGATAAGATCAAAAGGGCTTGCGATGTGGTGGTGGAAGTTTTGGAGACAGTAGCAGAGTATGTAAAGCCGGGAGTTTCTACAGCGGAGCTTGACCTTATCGCGCGAGAAGAGGTAAAAAAAAGAGGGGCAAGACCAGCCTTTCTCAACTATAGACCTCCCTTCAGTAAAATTTCTTACCCAGCCGCTTTGTGCGTTTCTGTGAATTCTGCGGTGGTGCATGGTCTGCCGAAGAAGGATCAGATCATAAAGGAGGGAGATATAGTCAGCTTGGATTTTGGTGCCATCCTTGATGGATATGCGGGCGATTCTGCCATTACAGTGCCTGTGGGAAGGATAGACCCCGATAAGGAGAGACTGCTAAAAGCCACCAAGGAAGCCCTTGAGGAGGCGGTAAAAGTTTGCGTACCTGGAAACTTTCTGTCGGATATCACTAAAGCCATAAAGAGAGTTGCGGACAAGTACGGTGTTTATCCTGTAAAGAACCTGGGAGGGCACGGCATAGGAAGGAAGGTGCATGAACCTCCCTTTGTACCAAACCACATGGAGGATTTTAAATACGAAAGGGATATGAAACTTCGTGCAGGCATGGTGCTTGCCATAGAACCCATGCTTGCCCTTGGTACCTCCGAGATTACCCACAACGGGGATCAGTGGACTGTTTTGACTGCAGACGGAAGCCCAGCTGCTCACTACGAATATGTGGTAGCGATAACCAAAGACGGGCCAATGGTTTTAACCCAATTTACCAAGGGGGTTTTTGATGGCTAAGAAAAAGGACCAAGAGAAATACAAAGAAAAGGGAATCGTCCTTGAGGGAACGGTAGAGGAGGCGTTGCCCAACGCTATGTTTAGGGTGAAGTTAGACACGGGACATACAGTATTGGCCCATGTGTCTGGAAAAATGAGGGTACACTTTATAAGGATCCTACCCGGAGACCGGGTAAAGGTGGAACTCTCACCTTATGACCTAACCAGAGGAAGGATCATATACAGAGAATAATGTGTTATAATATCCTTCCTTTAGGAGGTTTGCGATGAAGGTAAGACCCTCTGTAAAACCTATATGTGCCAAATGCAAGATCATAAGAAGGAAAGGCAGGGTTATGGTTATATGCGAGAACCCAAAGCACAAACAAAGACAGGGTAACTAAGGAGGAAGGCTATGGCAAGGATAGCGGGCGTAGACCTACCAGACCATAAGAAGTTGGAAGTGGCCCTCACTTACCTTTATGGCATAGGATGGTCTAGGGCTAGGGAGATATGCGAAAAGACGGGTATACCCTGTACGAAGCGTTTGGGTGAGCTGACTCCCGATGAGCTTAACACCATAAGGAAATTCATAGAACAAAATTACAAGGTGGAAGGAGACCTAAGAAGAGAGGTACAGTTGAACATAAAAAAATTAATAGACATAGGCTGTTATAGAGGTATAAGACACGCAAAAGGTCTTCCCGTAAGAGGACAACAAACAAGGACCAACGCAAGGACAAGGAAGGGTAAAAGGAAAACAGTTGGTGGCACTAAGAAGAAGATAGCCAAGTAAGGAGGATAGCAATGGCAAAGAAAAAGCAAGGTGCAAAGAAACAAAAGAGAATTGTAACGCAGGGCATAGTTCATATCCTTAGCACCTTTAACAACACTATAGTGAACATAACGGATATGCAAGGTAATACTTTGGTCTGGGAAAGCGGTGGTACGGTTGGTTTTAAGGGTACCAGAAAGAGCACTCCTTACGCCGCACAGCTTGCAGCCCAAAAGGCAGTGAAGAGGGCTATGCAAGAGTATGGTTTGCAGGAGGCGGAAGTGTGGATCAAAGGAGCGGGTGCAGGAAGAGAGTCAGCCCTGAAGGCGGTTTATGCAGCGGGATTGAAGATCACCAAGATAAGGGATGTAACTCCTCTGCCCCACAATGGGTGCAGACCACCCGCAAAAAGGAGGGTATGAAGCATGGGTAGGTACATAGGTCCTTGGGTAAGGATAGACAGAAGGTTCGGTGTGGTAGTATCGGGTAAGAAAAGTGCTCCTAAGATTTTGAGCAAGAGAAACTTTCCACCTGGACAACATGGAAGGGTAAAAGGAAGAAAAAGGAAGCTCACCGAATACGGGCTCCGGCTTATGGAAAAGCAAAAGCTAAAGTTCCTCTACGGTGGCATAAGAGAAAAGCAGTTCAAAAAGTATTTTGACATGGCATCCAAGTCAAAGGGCAACACTGGTCAAGTTCTTCTCCAGCTTTTGGAGAGAAGGCTGGACAATGTGGTTTATAGGCTTGGATTTGCATGCACCAGAAGGCAGGCAAGGCAGTTTGTGGCACATGGCCACATTCTAGTAAATGGCAAGAAGGTCAACATCCCCTCTTACCTGGTTTCTGTGGGGGATGTGATAGAGGTCAAGCCTTCCTCTCGTGATATTCCTCAAATAAGGGAGAACTTGGAGAACACGGACCCAAGAAGTGTGCCCGTGTGGTTGGAACTTGACAAGGAGAACTTTAGAGGAAAGGTTATAGACCTGCCCAAAGATATTCAGCTTGAGATCCCAATCAATTTGCAATACGTGATAGAGTTTTACTCAAGGGTTTAAGGAGGAAAGGGTATGCTAAGACAGCTTATCTACCCTAACAAAATATTCTGGGAAGAAATAAGCCCCACCTACGGTCGCCTTGTGATAGAGCCCTTGGAAAGGGGCTTTGGCATAACCGTAGGGAATTCCCTAAGAAGGGTGCTTCTTTCCTCCATAGAGGGCTGTGCAATAACGGGAGTGAAGATTTACGGTGTCTACCACGAATTTTCTGCCCTTGACGGAGTGCAGGAAGACGTCTTAGAAATTCTGGCAAACCTCAAAGAGGTTAAGTTTAGAATGACAAACTCTGATGTGGAGGTGCTCTATCTTAAAAAGAAGGGAGAGGGGCCTGTCTATGCTAAGGACTTTTCTCTACCCCCAAACGTGGAGTTGATCACGCCAGAGGTTAAGGTGGCAACCATTACAGACCCAAACGTGGAGCTAAAGATGGAGGTGAGAGTTGAAAGGGGCGTAGGATATGTGCCCACGGAGGAGATGGAGTCCTTCGGAGAGGTGGGTTGGATCATGGTGGATGGGGACTTTAACCCGGTAAGGCATGTTGCCTACAGAATAGAAAAAACCAGGGTGGAAAAGAGGAGCGATTACGACAGGCTTATAATGGAGATATACACTGATGGAAGCAAAAGCCCGGAGGAGGCGGTTAAAGAGGCGGTAGCAATACTTATCAGGAATTTCTCCTTGTTGGAGAATATCTCTTACGAGATACCTCGGGTGATAGAGGAGCCCATTCCCACAGACGAGTTCATAGAGAAGCTCGCCCTACCCATCGAGGAGCTTGACATTTCCCAGAGGGCCCTTAACTCCATAAAGAGGATGGGCATAACCACCATAGGGGACCTGGTAAAGCTAACAGAGGAAGAGCTAAAGAGCACCAAAAACGTAGGAAGAAAGGCTATAAACGAGATAAAGGAAGCCCTAAAGCAAATGGGTTTACACTTAGGCATGGACTTAACGGGTAGGAGGTAAAAAATGAGGCACAGGGTTAAAAAGAAACACTTTGATAGAACAAAAGAGCAGAGGCTTGCCCTATACAGGTCCTTAGCCAGGGCACTTATCCTTGAAGAGCGAATAGAAACATCCCTGCAGAGGGCAAAGGCAGTTCGCCCCTTTGTGGAAAAGCTCATCACCCTTGCCAAGAAGGGAGACCTATCAGCCAGGAGGAGAGCTCTCCAGCTACTGCCCGATAAAAAGGTGATAAAGAAACTCTTTGAGGAGATCGGTCCCCGCTTTGAGGGAAGGAACGGTGGATACACACGCATTATCAAACTTCCCTTTAGAAGGATCGGAGACTCCTGCGAGCTTGCCATCTTAGAGCTGGTTGAATGATAAAGGGACTGCTCTCCCTCGTTATAAACCTTTTGATAATTTTAGTTTTAGTTCACGCGATAGGCTCGTGGTTCCCTCAGGCTAGGGAGAATGGTTTTTACAGGAAGTTGGACGCGTTGATTGAGCCCCTTTTGAGACCCATAAGAAGCATTCTTCCCACCTATGGGAACATTGACTTCTCTCCCCTTGTTCTTTTGCTTATTCTTTACCTTTTAAAGTATCTTCTTAGGCTTTGAGGCTTGACCAGTATCTTGTGGAAAAGGGCCTTGCCCCCACTCGGGAAAAGGCACAGGCCTTGATCATGTCCGGCTTGGTCCTTGTGGATGGCAAGGTGGTAGACAAGCCCGGACAACGAGTTAAAGAAAACGCAAAGGTAGAAATAAAGGAACCCTTTAGGTATGTTTCAAGGGGAGGGTACAAGCTTGAACACGCCCTCGAAAGGCTTGGACTTTCGGTGGAAGGTTTTACCGTTTTAGACGTGGGTTCATCTACGGGAGGCTTTACAGACTGTCTTTTACAAAGGGGTGCCAAGAAAGTCTATGCAGTGGACGTTGGAAAGGGTCAGATGGACCAAAAGCTGAGGTATGACCCAAGGGTTGTCCTCTATGAAGAGACGGACGCAAGGGAGCTTACAGAGAAGCATATCCCCGAAAAGGTGGATCTAATAACCATGGACGTATCCTTTATATCCTCAAAAAAACTTTTGCCTGTGGTGGTAAAATTTTTAAAAGAGGAGGGTTTTCTGTTGGTTTTGGTTAAGCCTCAGTTTGAGCTTCCCCCAAAGTTCGTCAAAAAGGGTGTGGTGAAGGATGACGAAAAGAAGGCAGAAGCAGTGTTGGACGTGGCAAACTTTCTAAAAGAGCTTGGTTTTTCTGTACTAAAGGTTATTAAGGCAAAGCCAAAGGGAGCAAAGGGAAACGAAGAGTTCTTTCTGTTTGCAAAAAGAGGGGAAAGAGGCATAGAAGACCTTGAGGACGAGGTTTGGAATGCTGTCAAAGAGCCTATTTGATGGTAAAAAGCTCCACGGAAATCTGGGCGATTATCCCTTTACCGCAGAGAGTCTATTCAGGATCGGCTTAGCTATCTGTACCTACTTAGTCATAAAAGGAGAAGAAAAGCCCACCTTGGGAATAAACGTGCTGGACTTTGCCACCATGTCCTTGGCGGTGGGCTTTATGGCGGGTGGTGGTGATGTGGTAGTGGGAGAGGGTAATGTAAGTGTGATCCATCGGGAGGAGGAAAATGCCCTCATTTTTGAAGGTTTGGAGGAAATAGACCTAAAAAAGATAGAATCTATCCTCTTTAGTAGGTACCATATTCCAAGAAAAAGGGGAAAGGAGGTAGGCAGGCTTTGGATACAAGAGAACAAGCTTTGAAACTTAGCCAAGAAGTGGTAAAAAAGCTCTTAGAGTGTGGAACAGAACTGGATGAGTATTACAGGAAAATAAGGGAGCTCAGGCTCTTGGAAGATTCTTTAGCATTTCAGACTGCTCTTTTGAACGTGGAGCATGGCTTTTTTATGGTGGTGCATTCTATAAACATCCTCAGAGAACAGCTTAACCTTTTAATTATAGCATCCAAAAAAGGGGAGGTGGTGTAATGAAGTTTTTGCTCTTTGACAAAGAGAAGAGGTTTTATCCTATTTTTGGTGATATTTTAGACATAACGGGACACAAGCTTCTGGTTGCATTGGACGAAAAAAAAGCTAAGGACCTATTGAAAGCGGTTTCACCAGACTTTTTAATACTCCAATGGAAGGATAGAGATTTTTTTGGGGAGTTGCTTAAGGAAGGCTACTTTGTTGTTCCTATATTTTTGGTGGAAGATTATCAGCAAGCGCAAGAGCTCAAAAAATTTGGCTTTAGCGATTTCAACATACTGATCTTACCCTTCAACCTCTTGGAGTTTCTCAACAAATTTGCCAAGCTCTATCGGACCCTTGAAAGTCTTCATGAAAGTGTTCCATCGGATTTGGGAATGATGAATCTTTTTATATACCTTTTGTCAAGGAATACATCCACTGGCGTCTTTCTTAATGCGGATGGTCTTTCCTGTGAATTATATTTAAAAGCGGGTGCGGTTAAAGGGTTTTCCTGTATCCCTGAGCATTTCAAAGAAATAATTAAATCGGATAATGTTAGTGTTAAGCTCCTTCCATACACAGAGGAAGCAAAGTTGATCACATACTTTAAGAATAACGCAGAATTCTTCTCCATGCTACTTGAAGAAGTTCAACCGCAACCTCCTACCGCTTATCCGGAGGTGGTTCAAGAGACAGTACCGCAGGAGGTTCATAAGGAAGTTCAACCGTCTGCACCCAGTATGTTATCAGTGGGAGAAGGACTCTTTTTGATAAACTCTTTGGACCTTGAAAGTTTGCTACAGAGGAATATGTACTTGAGAGTTTACGAAAAGGGAAACAGTTATGTTTCCCTACTTTTCAACGTACTACCGTACCACAGGTTTTCCGCTGTAAGGGATGAAATAGAAAAGTCTGTTGGTAAGTTAGAAAATTTGAGAGCTTTAATTTTGATGGACCTACTTCCTGGGGATACCACAAGCATCCTAAACCTGCTTAATTTAGCTCCCAAGCTTTATGTTATCACGAGCCTTCCCATAGCACTGAGCTTGATAGACTTGGGTGTTCCAGAGAGGCGGATAAAGCTTGTGGAAAGCTTTCCAGATGGTTTTCTTGACTTTGGAGAAGGTAATGTTCTTCGGTTTATAAAAACACCCTTTTTGCCAGAGAAGGGAAGCTTTGTGGTCTTTGAAGAAAAAACAAAAACACTTTTTTCCTCTAAGCTCTTTGGTTCCTACTGTCTTCCAGAAGAATACTCTGTTAATGAAACTGCTAAAATTGAGAGGGTCGTCCTCTATCACAGGCTTAACTTTTCTGGCATTGAAAACGCTGTAAGTCTTGCTCAAATTAGACTTTTAAATCCCTCCGTAATACGTCCAGCCTTTGGAAATCCAATATTGGAGGGCGTGGATGAGGTTATTGAAAGAATTTCTAAACAAAAGAATACCTTTAACTTGGGAAACTTAGGGGATGAAGCCCTCATCTTTGGCATTTTGAGTAGCATACTCTTTGAATTGGAAAAACGAATACCCAAGGAGAAATACGAACTTATACTGGATGGACTCAGCGAGTATGTGGAAGTAAAGGGTGGAGTCATTTCTAATAGCTTTGTGGATGTTAAAAAACTTCCAGAACTTTTTATTTACACCCTGCATTCTGCGAAAGTTCCACCAACGGCGCTTTTGATTACCTTAGAAAGGTTCTTAGAAGCGGAAATTCCCGTATTTACCATATGAGAGGTTTTCCGATCCTCTCAAATCTTGGATGTAATATTGCAAGTATTAGTTGTTTTATTCCAGTGAAAATGCTAACATCGGTGGTCTGCAAGGGTGGAACATCTCCTGAGAAGTATATTACAAAGGCTTTTCCTATTATGTTTTCCCTTGGCAAAAAGCCCCAGTATCTGCTATCTTCGCTGTTGTCTCTGTTGTCTCCCATCACAAAATAGTGGTTGGGCGGTACCACAACAGGTCCAAAGTCCCTTTTTGAGAAGGGAAAGTCTTCGTAGAACTGAACTTTGTGCTTTATGCCCTCGGGCAGGACTTCTTCGTAAATAACTTTTCTTAAACCGTTTTCTTCGCCTCTTCCTACTTCAATTAAAGGTAAAGGCTTTCCGTTTATGAAAACTTGATTGTTTCTTACTTCAACTTCTTCCCCCGGCAGGGCAATTATCCTTTTTATGAAGTCTATGTTTGGGTCTATTGGATACTTAAAGACCACTATGTCGCCCCTTTGGGGTTCTGAAAACCTATACACCAGCTTATTCACCAGTATGAAATCTCCCACCAATAGTGTGGGCTTCATAGAACCCGAGGGAATGTTGTAGGCTTGGGCTACAAACGCCCTAATGAGAAGGACTATTATAACTATCACAGTAAGTTCGGTGATCCATCTACCTTTCTTTTCCATAGAACTTTTATCTTAACACAAGTCTTCTTCTTAGCTGACCGCAGGCGCCAAATATATCCACCCCCTTGCTCAACCTTATGAAGGTAGATATACCCTCCTCCCAAAGGATTTTTTGAAATCTATAAACTCTCTCCATTGATGGTCTCTTATAAGGCAAGGATGGGTCTGGGTTAAAGGGTATGAGGTTCACCTTGAATTTATTTCTTTTCTTTTTGAGAAGGTTTGCAAGCTGTCTTGCGTGCACTTCTTCATCATTGACTCCTTCCAAAAGCACGTACTCTATCATGATCCTTCTGTCGGAGGGGTAAGGAAACTGATAAAGGGTTTCCATCAGATCCTGAAGAGTGTTTGTCTTTGAAAGGGGCATAAGCTTTTCTCTAAGTTCCTGAGTGGGTGCATTGATGGAAACTGCTAAGTTTAACTCTCTCATTAGTGGGTCCTGAGCCATGAGCCTGAGCTGGTGGACCAGCCCGCTGGTGGATATGCTAACCCTCCTTTTGGACAGGTCAAGCCCCCAAGGACTAACCATAATCTCTACTGCCCTCTTAACATTTTCGTAGTTAGCCAAGGGCTCACCCATACCCATAAAGACTACGTTTCTTATCTTTTGCGGTGTATGCCTCTGCACCTGCAAAAATTGGTCTATGATCTCTTCGGTCCTTAAGTTTCTAACAAGCCCATCCTTGGTGGTGGCACAAAAGGTGCATCCCACCGCACAGCCCACTTGGGAAGATACACATAGGGTAAGATGGTCCCGCTCGTATATTAGCACTGTCTCCAAAAGATGCCCATCGATGGTTTTAAACAAGAACTTTGTGGAATCTCCACCCTCCACCTTTTGCACCAGTTCTAAGCTGTGAATAGAATAATTATCACTCAGAAATCTTCTTTGCTCCTTTGATAGGTTTGTCATCTCTTCAAAGTTTGTGATGAACCTTTTATAAACCCAGTTTAGAATTTGGTCTGCCCGGTAGGGCTCCCACCCAAGGCTCTTAACTAACTCTCTCAGCTGTGTCAAGTTTAAGGAAGTTATGTAAGTTGTTTTAGAAAGATCCTTCATTGGGATGTTCCTCCGGACTCTGAAGGAGCTAACTTAGTCCTCACGCCATTCATTATAAAATAAAATTCTATGAGGGAAATTGCAAGCTTTCAGGAGCCAGTAAGGCACAGGACGCTATCTCTGTGCTTGTTGGACATAAAAGAGATTGAAGTTCCACACTTTCAGAGGGACCTCTCAGAAACTTTAAAAGAGCGTTTAAAAACCGCCATAGAAAAGTTGGGCTTTTTGGTGCCCATAATTGTGGTGCAGAGGGAGGGTAAATTCTATGTGATAGATGGTCAGCATAGGTTTTTTGCCCTAAGAGAGCTTGGAGTGGATGAAATTTTAGCTATTGTGGTGGGCGAAGAACTTTATCACTACTTTTTGGAATTGAACACTGAAAAGCCACCAAACGTGAAAGAAAAGTCCAAGCAAGCTTACAGGCTTTACATGGAACTTTTTAAGGAGAACGACAGTCAGTTGGAGGAGGACCTTATAGACTACTTTGAAAAACCCGAATATATAACCCTTGGCTTTACTATAGAAGAGTTTGAGCCCAAGTTCTCCGCCAGCTTTTACGAAAGCTTTGTTGCAAAGATAGATAAATTCCTACGGCTTCCCCTCAGCTCTGCGGTGGAGGAAAGAAGGAACAGGGCTAAAGCCCTCTTTGAGCTAAACAGATTGGTAAATGAGAAGTACGCAGAGTTTGGATGGGACAATGCCCTTATGAAGGGAGAGATCATAAGAAAGGCGGTGCAAAAGGCTTATGGTATGCGTGTTAGGGTTATACCCGATGACTTTTACACAGCCATAGAAAAGGTGAAATCCGCTTGTGAAAGCTTGAGCCCAGAGGATTTTGAAGGCGGTCTTTCGCTGGAATAATTTAAAATAATTGCCCTATGGAACAATCAAGGCTCGCAAAGCTAAACAAACTCAGGGAAAGGGGTTTAGCTTATCCATACAAATATGAAATCAGCCATAACCTTGGAGAGCTAAGAAGACAGTATGAAAGAGAACCACAGGGGGAAAGGGTAAAGATAAAGGGAAAGGTTAAAAGGGTTTCTAAGCAGGAAGACAGCTTTTTGATTAGGCTTGAGGATCAAGGGGGTGGGGTGGAGATATTGGTAAGGACTACCCAAGAGCTAAAGCAGGGGGAGGATGTAGTTCTTGAAGGAGTTCTTACAAGGTGGGAGGGCAAGCTAACCTTAGATCAAGCATTTGTTTCGGAAGGGGATGCCTTTGATGTTTCAGAGGTAAAGGAAAAATACGATACGAACCCAGAGGATGCGGAGG
>WYEK01000059.1 GCA_009903855.1 Thermocrinis sp. | reverse complement strand
TTTTTGTAAGTGTCTATTTTCTTGAATATTACCTTTGCCCCAAAGCTCTTGGCATAGGAAACTGCCTTGGCAACATCAGACCTGCTTGAGTTCATATAAAACTCCTCTTTTACGAAAACAAAATCAAAAGCACCCAACTTTACTTCCTCTGCCTCTTCTTCTACACCATATTTTGCTATATAAAAATCATCCAGTGCGCTCTTTAGCTTGAGGTTTTTTATGCTAAGCAAGATTTTTGCAAGAGTGTCAGAGCTTAGGTCAGCGGGTATGCAGACTACAAAATTTCGACCGTATAAAGGTAAGCTTTCTATGTGTATAGATACGGGCATGTTTATGAAAAGCTCTTTGTTCTTTGAAAATTTTGCTACTCCCTTCAAAACACTTAACTCCGCTTGCTTTCTTAAACTTTCATCGCCGACCTCTTGAAACCTTAGCTCTTTTTCACTATCCATAACAATGCGGGACAGCACTTTGTATCCAAAAAGCTGTTGCGTTTTTAAATCTACTATGTGTTCAAGCACCATCTCTACCTTTAATTTTTTACCCCTTTCCTCCATGAGGATATTTTACTCCAAAAGCACACTACCAAAGCTATGCCTTAAAAATTCCTGAAAGTTCTCCACGACCCTGAAGGCGTCCTTTAGGAGTCCCTTCTCTTGCTTTGAGATTTTTTCTGGGTTTATGTAGTTATCCGGCTCCTTTCCCTTAATGATATTGTCCGCCTGCTCTCTAAATCTTAACATGTTCAAAAATCTGTATGCCTCCAAAAGGTCTCTTCCAAAGTTCTTCTCCAAGACACCCCTTTCCATGAGCAACCTTATCCGGTCGTAGGTGTTTCTCTCCAAAATCCCATTAAAAAGACTAAGACACCGAGGATGTCAACTTTTCAGGTTCATGATCGTATAAATGACAATAAAGGAGGCTAACCATCTATAGACGGTTTCATACCCAGCATTCCAAGGAAACCTCTTGTAGAACCTCTTTATTCTGTGCTTGATGTAGAAAAACCACCTATCTACCACATTCCTTTTCCCAAAAGTCTCATGTATCCATTCCATCGCAAGCTCTTTAACTGCACTCATGTATCAAGGTCCCTTGTCAGTGGTGCATCCTTCTTAGCGGTCCAAGAGTCCCTTCTTCTTGAAAGATGCACAAAGGCAGGCAAACCTCTCTCGTCTATCGCAAGCCACAGGTAGTAAGTCCTATCCCTTAGTTTTACCTTTGTCTCGTCCACATATAACCAAATAGCTATAGTGTATATTGCCTGAATTGCTCTTTCCTACCGCATAGAACCATTCTCGGATGGTTTCTATGCTTACTTTATAACCCTTGTGAAGTAGGAACTTCTTTACTGTTCTTAGGAAAAGTCTCTTAAAGTAAAGAATTACAGCTTCCGCTTTTAGGCTTACGGGAAAACTGTGCCACTTAAAACCTTTGCTTAGTATTTCCTCTATTACTTGTCTTGCTTCCATATTTCTAAGCGTATCAGAACTGCTTCAGGTCCTAACCATTAACAAGCCCAGCCTATGAATGTCAAAAGTTGACATCTTCGACAACGGTTTATACTTTTTAAAAACCTCCAAGGAGGTAAAGCATGGAAGAAAGGAGTGAGGTTCTTCTGAAGGTAGAGGACAAGTATTACCCTCCCAAGCACATTGTAGAAAGGGCGTGGGTAAAGGACTACGAGAGCCTGTATCAGGAGTCCGTCAAAGACAGAGAGGGTTTTTGGGCTAAGGTGGCGGAGGAGCTTCACTGGTTCAAAAAGTGGGACAAGGTTTTGGATTGGCAGTTTCCTTACGCCCAGTGGTTTGTGGGTGCCCAAACCAACATTACTTACAACTGCTTGGATAGGCACGTTTTAAACGGTAGGAGAAATAAGGTTGCATACATATGGTTGGATGAGGACAACAACGAGCAGAAGATCACTTACGGAGAACTTTTGGAACTTGTCAATCGCATCGCCAACGGTCTAAAGTCCTTAGGTGTTAAAAAAGGAGACAGGGTATCTATATACATGCCAAACAGCATACCCGCCATAGCTTGCATGCTAGCCTGTGCCAGAATTGGTGCTATACACAGCGTGGTTTTTGCGGGCTTTAGTGAAGGTGCCCTCAGAACTAGGATAGAGGACGCGAAGGCTAAGGTGCTCATTACCACCACCTACACCAAGAGAAGGGGCAGAAAGATAGACCTTTTGGCAACTGCCCAGAGGGCTATAGACGGGCTCTCCTTTGTGGAAAAGGTGGTGGTTTGGGACAGGGATGGAGATGTGCTCAACGAAGAAAACCCACTCTTGGTTAGCTTAGACAAGCTGATAAAAGAGTCTTCTCCTGTTTGCGAGCCGGAAGTTATGGACGCAGAGGACCCGTTGTTTATCCTCTACACATCTGGCACAACTGGAAAGCCAAAGGGAGTTCTCCATACCACCGGTGGTTATATGGTGGAAACTTACTACACCACCAAGGTAGTCTTTGATGCCCATGAGGATGACATTTACTGGTGCACCGCAGACATAGGCTGGATTACAGGGCATTCGTACATAGTCTATGGACCTTTGGCAAATGGGCTAACCTCTCTAGTGGTGGAGGGTGCCCCAGACTATCCAAACCCCGGCAGATGGTGGAGCTATGTAGAGAAATACAGGGTAAACATCTTTTACACTGCACCCACCGCCATAAGGATGTTCATGAGATTTGGAGAGGAGTGGCCTGCCAAGTATGACATGTCTTCTTTAAGGATACTTGGTTCTGTGGGTGAGCCTATAAACCCAGAGGCTTGGGAGTGGTACTACAAACACATAGGAAGGGAAAGGTGTGTAATAGTGGATACTTGGTGGCAGACAGAAACGGGAGCCCACATGATCACCACCGTGCCCTCCTATCCAGCCAAACCCGGTAAGGCAGGAAAGCCCTTCTTTACCATAGAGCCCGCAGTGGTGGACAGCCAAGGTAATCCCCTTCCTCCTAACACCGTTGGAAACTTGGTTATAAAGTCCCCTTGGCCCTCCATGCTAAGAACGTGCTGGGGAGAGCCCGAAAGGTATGAAAAGTATTGGACCACCATACCCGGTCAGGTTTATTTCACCGGAGACTTGGCTACTTACGATGAGGAGGGCTACATAATGATCCTCGGAAGGGCTGACGATGTGCTGAATGTGGCAGGGCATAGGATAGGAACCATGGAAGTGGAATCTGCTTTGGTGGATCATCCGGCGGTGGCTGAAGCGGCGGTCATAGGAAAACCTCACGAGATAAAGGGAGAATCCATAAAGGCTTTTGTGATCCTAAAGAAGGGTGTGGAACCCTCCGACAGGCTAAAGGAGGACATAAAACAGCATGTCAGACAGGTGCTTGGTGCCATTGCGGTGCCAGACGAAATAGAATTTGTGGAAAAACTACCAAAGACCAGAAGCGGTAAGATCATGAGGAGGGTTCTGAAGGCTCAAGAGCTCGGACTGCCGGTGGGAGATGTTTCTACCTTGGAGGACTGAAATTCCGGGGGCTTTGCCCCCTGAGGCTTTCTATTCTCCTTTAAAAATCCACACTCGCTGACACTATCTGCAGTTAATTAAGCTTTTACTGAGGTTTAATGCTCTTGAAAGGGCGAGCAAGATAAAAGAATGTTGAAGATTATATTTAAAGCTATGGAGACAAAGGTCCAAAACCTAAAGGAAATTTATGAACAGGACTTCTACCTGTGGGTAATGGAGAACCTAAGGCTTCTCAAAAACAGAGAGTATGACCTTGTGGATTGGGAGAACCTGTTGGAGGAGATAGAAGATATGGCAAGGAGGGAACTGAGAAGTCTAATAAACCTTATGGCAGTCATTATGGAGCATCTCTATAAATGGGAACATTTCAGAGAAACCAAACATATGGGAAATAAATGGAAGAAAAGCATTATTAACGCAAGAACGGACGTAGTAAAGCTCTTCAAGGACGCACCTTCCCTTAAGGCTAAGGTTCAGGAAAAAGAAATCTTGCAACGGGCATGGGAAGATGCGGTGTTAAACCTAATAGCATGGTTCAAATGGAATGAGAAGTTAGCCCTTAGGTACTTTGGCGCGTTTCCCACAAAAGAAGACTTTCCAAAAGAATGTCCCTATAGCTTTGAACAAATTATGGAGTACGAACCATGGCTTGTAGGGTGAGGCAGTTCTAAAAATTTTGTGGCTTATTGGACAATCCTTTTCAAGGGAATAAATTTTGAGAATAATATGATTTTTGATAACAGGGAGACCGCCGGGCGTTTGCTGGGTGAATGGTTGAAGGAAAAGCTCGGAAAGGAAGGGAATTACATAGTTCTGGGTATTCCAAGGGGAGGAGTTGTGGTAGCAAAGAAAACCGCAGAAGTTCTTGGGGTACCTTTGGGAGTGTTGATCGTGAGAAAGCTGGGCGTTCCAGAAAATCCAGAGCTTGCCTTTGGTGCCATAGACCCAGATGGCAATATATATTTGGATAAAAGCACCGTTGAGTACTTTGGGCTAACTCCACAAATCATTCAGAAAGTAGCCCAGGAGGAGCTCAAAAAGATAAGGGAAAGGGAGAAGAAGTTTGAAAGGGGGCTTATAAAAGATTTTAAAGATAAAGACGTTATAGTGGTTGATGATGGGGTGGCCACTGGCATAACCGTAGAGGCGGGCGTAGAGTATCTAAAAAGAAAAGGGGCAAAAAGGGTAATAGTGGCAGTGCCCGTATGCCCCAAAGAGACGGAAGAGAAGTTAAAAAGATACGCAAACGAGGTCTATTGCTATTACTCTACTACCACCTTTCCCTTTGCGGTGGGTATGTTTTACAGGGACTTTAGACAGGTAGAGGATGAAGAGGTCCAAAATCTTTTGCAATAAATCCATGCAGAACCTATATTATAAAACTTTGAATAGGAGGTAGAGTATGATTGACAGAAGGCTTGTTAAGAGGCTCCTAAGCTTAGGAGAAAAGGGGTACATAACCTACGACGAGCTAAACGAGGCCTTGGGAGACAGCATTATAGACACCGAACTTTATGAGGAAATTATAGACTTCCTCCAAGAGAGGGGGATAAAGCTGGTGGATACGGAGGAAATCCAAGAAGAGGATAGAGAAGAAAGAGAGGAGGAATTTTTGGTATCCACCGACCACCTTCTGCAGAGCACAAAGGATGGAGACCCGGTAAGGCTCTATCTTAGGGAGATGGGCAAGATTCCTCTTTTAACTAGGGAAGAGGAGATAAAGTACGCCAAGCAGATAGAGATGGGCAGAAAGATCATGAGAAGGGGGCTATTGAGAACCTCCTTCTTGGTGGAAAGGGTGCTGAGGGAATGGGGGAATGTATGCAACGGAAAGATAAGGGTCCAGGATATTGTGGATACCTTTGATGATAGCAAAACAGTGGAGGAGTATGAGGAATCCCATGAGCAGTTGGAAAGGCAGTTTATAGAAAAGGGTTTAGAGCTTGCTAAGGCATACAAAGATGCCATTTATTGGCGTGACCTTTACCTTTCCTACAAACTGCCCGAGTATAAAAAGGAGTATCTCAAAAGGCATGCTAAGATGAACCGGATACTCAAAGGGCTAAGATTAAAACACTCCAAGTTTGAAAGAATAGCGGACGAGCTCTTGAACCTCTACCAAAAGTATACAAAGAAACTCAAGGAATATGAACAAAGAAAGTTAAAGCTTGAACAGATACATCCTGATGTGGAGGAGCTTATAAGGGAATGCGACTACAACACGGAGCTTCAGGCAAAGGCAGAAAGGGCGGGATATAACTTTGCCAAGTTGCAAGTCCTAAAGAGCGAGTTTTTGGCAATTCAAAAGGAGCTAAAGGAGCTTGAAAGGGAGCTTGGCATACTCCCAGAGGAGATCAAAAGGGTAATGAACATCATAAGAGAAGGAAGAACGAAGGTAATTCAGGCAAAGCAGGTAATGGTAAAGTGCAACCTAAGGCTTGTGGTTTCTATAGCCAAAAAGTATGTGAATAGGGGGCTACCCTTCCTGGACCTAATCCAAGAGGGCAACATTGGCCTTATGAAGGCGGTGGATAAATACGACTATAGAAAGGGCTACAAGTTTTCCACATATGCTACCTGGTGGATCAGGCAGGCGATAACCAGGGCAATAGCGGACCAGGCAAGAACCATAAGAATACCCGTCCATATGATAGAGACCATAAACGATATTACCAAGGCACACAAAAAGCTCTTTCAGGAGCTTGGCAGAGAACCCTTGGCGGAGGAGGTGGCAAAGTATTTGGGCATTCCCGTAGAGAAGGCAAGAAAGGTGTTAAGGATATCTCAGGAGCCTATCTCCTTGGAAACACCCATAGGGGACGATGAGGATGCACACCTAAAGGACTTTATAGAGGATAAGAGCGTTCCATCTCCTGAGGAGGAGGCTACAAGGAAGATCCTCAGGGAAAAGCTGATAAAGGTCCTCCAAACCCTTGGCGAGAAGGAAAGGGAAATACTCATGTACAGATACGGACTGGTGGATGGCACCGAATATACTTTGGAGCAAATTGGCAAGATGTTCAACGTAACGCGGGAGAGGATAAGACAGATAGAGACAAAAGCCATAAGAAAGCTAAGGCATCCTGCCCGGGCTAAGCATCTAAAGGACTTTGAGACCCTATGAGCTTTTAGCCCTCGGCGGTCCCACCGCCAGCGGAAAATCTCAGCTCGCCTGCCTCTTGGCAGAGAGGATAGGTGGGGAGATCATCAGTGTGGATTCTATGGCGGTCTACAGGCATATGGACATTGGGACCGCCAAGCCCAAAGACTGCCCAATAAAGCATCACCTTGTGGATGTGGTTGAGCCGGGTGATTACTTTGATGCCAAACTCTTTGAGGAGTTAGCCCAGAAGGCAATACAGGAAATAAAGTCTAAGGGAAAGCTACCCATCCTCTGCGGTGGCACTTACCTCTACTTTCAAGTTCTGCTCTACGGACTTGCACCAACTCCCGAACCAGACTGGTCTCTGAGAGAAAGGCTTTACGATGTAGTAAGGAAAAAGGGTAGTGAGTTTTTACACAGAAAGCTCAGAGCCATAGACCCCCTCTATGCCCAGAAAGTGCATCCAAAGGATGCAAGAAGGATTGTGAGGGCTTTGGAGGTTTTTTTGCAAACGGGCAAACCCTTTTCTTTCTTTCATAAGTGGCAGGACGCAAGGTATAAATTTCTTGGCTTTTACATTACACGCCCTTGGGAGAGTCTCTCCAAAAGGATAGAGGAGAGGGTAGAAAAAATGTTCCAAGAGGGACTTGTGCAAGAAGTGGAAAAGCTGATGAACATGGGCTTTGAAAGATTTTTAACCTCCGCCCAAGCTATAGGATACAAGGAGCTTGTGCCATACCTTAAGGGGGAGGTAAGCTTAGAGGAGGCAAAGGCTCAGATCATAAAAAACACCAAGGAGTATGCCAAAAGGCAGATAAGGTGGTTCAGAAGGCAAGGTTGGGTGGAGATAGATTTAGACCGTCTTAGCCTTGAGTCTGCGGTGGAGCTGATCCTTTCAAAACTTTTTGCCGGAGATGAGCCTGAGCAGGTCGTTGAGAATTACAAACAGGGACAGGGCTACTATTAGGGCAAAGCCAAGCTTTTGCCATGCCTCTTTGAACTTCAAAGGAAGAGGTTTCCTTCTGATGCTTTCAATCAGGAAAAGGAGTATTAAACCTCCGTCTAACATAGGAAGTGGCAGTAGGTTAAAGATGGCCAACTGAACGGATATGAAAGCCATAAGACCAAGGTAGGGAATCAGTCCCTGCTGGGCGGACTGTCCTGCCATCTGGGCTATTGCAATGGGACCTCCCAAGTTTGTAGGAGAAAGGGAACCTGTGATCATGCCCCAAAGGGCTTTTAGAGTAAGGGCGGTAAGGGTGACGATCCTCTCAAAGCTTCCTTTAAAGGCTTCAAAGGGACCCTGCTTTACCTTGATCGTTTCCACCTTGGGTGCAATGCCTATCATAGAAATGCCCGTCCGTGGATCTTTCATGGGAACCAAGGTGATCTCTCTTATTTGCCCCTGCCTTTCTATCTTTAGGTCTATTTTTTCTGCAGACCTTATGAGCTTAACCGCCTCTTGCCAGCTTTTTATTTCCACTCCGTTTATGCTCAGGATCCTGTCTCCCTCCTGCAATCCCACCTGTTTGGCTGGGCTATTTTCCAGAACAGTGCCCACCACGGGCTCAATAAGTGGCTCTGCACCAAAGCCCCTTGGGTTCTTTAAGTCCATCTTCCCCTCAAGGGTTAAAACCTTACCACCCCTCAGAACTTCCAGCTTTAGTTCCTGCTCAAAGATGTCCTTTAGTAGCTTCTCCTCTAAATCCTTCCAGTTATCCACCTTTTTGCCGTTTACCGAAAGGATCAGGTCGCCCCTTTGAAGACCCATCTTCTGGGCTGGGCTGTTTTCCTGTACATAGCCCACCACTGGCTTTTCTAAGGCATACTTGGGAACCTCTCTGCCAAGCATTCCAATTAGCCAAAAGATAAGAACCGCCAAGATGAGGTTAAAAAAGGATCCTGCAAAGGCTATCAGGATCTTTTGCCAGTTTGGTTTGGAGGAAAAAGCCCTTGGGTCCGAGATGCCATCCTCCTCTCCGTAGAGCTTTACAAAGCCACCAAGGGGAATTGCGGAGAGCCTGTATTCGGTCTCCCCCCACTGTTTTTTAAACAAAACAGGACCAAAGCCAACGGAGAAAACCTCCACCTTAACTCCAAAGAGCTTAGCGAACAAAAAGTGCCCCAGCTCATGAAACCAAATAAGAATGCCTACCAAAACCAAAAAGGCTAAAACTGTTTCCATCTCAGTCCTTCCACTCCTTTAGAAGTTCCTCTGGGACTTTAAAGTTATCCCTAACCTGTCCGTTGCCAAAGATGATAAACTTCTGGATGGTTAGTTCCTCCAGAGCCATAGGACCCCTTGCGTGGATTTTATCGGTGGATATGCCCATCTCCGCACCAAGCCCAAACTCGTTGCCGTCTGTAAACCTCGTGGATGCGTTCACATAAACCGCCGCAGAATCCACCTCTGTAAGGAACTTCATCGCCTTGGTGTAGTTTTCGGTAATTATGGCATCCGAGTGTTTGGAACCGTAGGTTTCTATAAAGTCTATGGCTTCCTCCAAGCTATCCACCACCTTTACCGCAAGTATTAGGTCCAAAAATTCCTCGTAGTAGTCCTCCTCTGTGGCGGGCACTGCCTTTACAAAGGAAAGCCTTGGGTCAGACTTTATAACCTTTAGACTATCCTCGTCGCATCTGAGCTCCACACCAGCCTTTCCTAAGATGTATGCCATCTTTGGGAAGAAGGTGTTTAGGACATTTTTGTGTATTATCAGATTTTCCACTGCGTTGCAAACGGAAGGTCTTTGAACCTTTGCGTTGTAGACTATGTGGTAAGCCTTTTCTAAGTCTGCTTCCTCATCCACGTATATGTTGCAAACCCCCTTGTAATGCTTTATGACGGGCACCTTTGCCTTTTCTGCCACAGCCCTTATCAAGCTTTCTCCACCCCTTGGAATGGCAACATCCACCTTGCCTTCCATCTGCAAAATTTCCCAGACGATCTCTCTTTCGGGTCTGTCTATAAACTGGATGGCTTCTTCTGGAAAGCCCTCCATGGCAGATGCTTCTCTGAGGATTTCCACCAGAGCCCTGTTGGAGTTTATGGCTTCCTTTCCACCCCTTAGGACTACCGCATTGGAAGATTTTATGCACAGAGAACCCGCCTCTATGGTTACGTTTGGTCTTGCCTCGTAGACGATGAAGATCACTCCCAAGGGTACCCTCATCCTTCCTACCTTTAGCCCGTTGGGAAGTTGCCACATGCGGGTGATCTCTCCCACTGGGTCCGGAAGGCTTGCCACATCCCTAAGAACCTTTATCATACCGTCAATCCTCTTGTCGTTCAAAAGCAGTCTGTCCAGCAAAGCAGAAGAGAGCCCCTGAGATTCTCCAAAGGCTATATCCTTTTTGTTCTCTTCCTTTATGTATTCTCGCTTCTTGTCCAAAAGCTCCGCCGCCCTCAAAAGGGTGCGGTTTTTCACCTCGGTGGGAATGGAACTCAAAATCCTAAGGACCTTCCTTGCCCTTTCTACCTTCTCCTCTGCGTAGCTTCTCAACTCCTGCATGGAAAATATAATAAGCCAAGATGCTTGGATTTTCTATTTATGTTATGCATGCAAAACCCTTTCAAAAAGCTTTTTAGCCCAGTTTTTGTCCTCTAAAAACAGTATATTTTTCTCCTCGTATTCCTCTTTGGATTTTATGCTTGCTTGACCTCTCCGCAATTCTTCGTAAAGAGTGGTAGAGAGAATAAAACCCTTTACCTCAACCTGCCAGTTTTCGTATTCCTTTCTAAGGGTTTCCCTCAATCCCTCCGAAAGGAACCTGACCTTTTCATTGTCAAACACATCTCCCAGCATCTTCAGTCCCTTTGGCTCCACGAAAACTATGTCCATTCTGTTTCCATTCTTTTCTCTTAGCCAAAGGATAAAGTCAGGATAAAACTCTCCCCAGTCAAGCATAAAGCCCACCCCTTCCCTTGCCTCGTTCCTGAGTAAAACTATGTGGTATTTATTCAAAATTTCTTGGTTTTTATCTAAATAATCCCTCAGACCTTCCAAAAACCTCTTTTCTCCCTCGTTCAACCCTGGTGGAGAAATGCTTATACCTTCCTTTTCCAAAAGTAGTGGAACAAAGACAGAATTATCTATAACAATCCTTGGCAATATATCTTTTTCATTCTGTTCATCCAAAAGGGCATCCATATCTTCAACAAGTCTTTTCAACCTTTCAATCAATTTTGATTTATCCGCAGGCACTGTCAGCGTATAGTATTCCACCTTATCGGAAGCCAATCTAAACAGGCTTAACTGCTTTCCCGCAGGCTTGTAAGTTATAATGTCCCTTTCAAACCTACCCTTCTCCCTCTTGTAAAACCTGTCTATATAGCTTTTTAGAAGGGAAATGGCTATGTTTTCTAAATTCTTCAAATCTTCCAAGTCTTTTACTTCAAAATCGTTTGGCACAATAACCCTGCATCTTTCTATGAGGATTGTCTTTAAAGTTTCCAAATCAA
>WYEK01000040.1 GCA_009903855.1 Thermocrinis sp. | reverse complement strand
GATTAGCATTGCATAGATATATCCTATGATGACTATTGGTAATATTAGAAGTATAAACAATTTCTGCCACTGAGGAAGGGCGGACCACTGGGCCTTTAGCTTTTCCATCACTGCCCTCCTACGCTTTTTTCTGCAATCAGTTTTGTGGAATAATACTCATAACCGTTTGGTGTCGTCTTTCTTTCTATACCACTTATAAAAACTTCCGCATTATTCTTTTTAAGACTGTTGACATAAGAGCTTATGCTTGCATAGTCAAAAGAAGAGAGATCAAATTCTGTCTTAAGTTTTCTATTTTCCATATCCAGGCTTTGACTATAAGTAAACATCCAACTAACAGAAGGAACGGAACTGGAAAAACTAACAAAGCTATTGTTGAAAGGTTCATACAGTGATTTCAAACCTATAAGTATATCCTTGCTGCGTTCTATCGCATCCATTTCTGTTTTTAAAGCGGATATCTCAGACTCTATTTCTTTCTTCTCTTCTGAAATGCGTTTCGCCAATCCCTCTAATCTGTTCTTTTCCGCCTGCAATTGATCTATCTCTAGCTTTATTTGTGTTAATTCTTTTGAGATTTTCCAATACCATACACCCATACCCAAAATGCCAATCCAAAGGAGAACAGACAGATAATACTGTGCTTTATCTAATTTTAAAAGATCACCAACCTTTACCTCCTTCAAAGATACCAATGTGGGTTGCGGTAAGGTTCTTTTAGCTTTTTTCTCCTTAAGCAGATTGATTTTTATCATCTTGCCCTCTCCCTTAAACTAAGTATATAGGGGACAAAAAAGTTGGGCGGTAGTTCGCCAGCGTCCAAAAGCCCCAATATGGGCAGGTTTTCAAGTATATAATCCAAGAAACTTTCATTGTCTAAGGCAGCACCTGCAATATAAACGTTAAATATATCGTTTATCACAATTAGATTCCTCACCTCTGCAATGAAGTTTTCCAAAAGTTCCTCAGAGGTGGAGTGTGATCCTGTCTTTTTAATATATCCCAAATAATCCCAGTGTATTACAGAATAGGATATATTGGAAGAGTTATAAGTCAAAAGTATGGAATAATCGTAGTCTATGTATAAGATGGAAAAAGGCAAGGCAAGCTTATGATATATACCGTAATTCGCTATAGCCAGCACTTCATAGTCTATAATCTCAGGCTTTAGCCCTGCGGAACTGATTAAATTAGTTAGCCTGTTGACAGATTCAGTACGGGCGAGCACCAAAGCCACGCTTAGGGCATCTTCCCCGTGCAAGATAAAGTAATCGTAAGTGGTTTCTTCTTTTATCTGACTTAACTCCCTTTTTATTATCCATTCTATGGCGCTGTCCAAATCCTTTTGGCTTATTTTGGAAGGGTATTTGTAGAGCTTTAGTATTCCATCGGTAGCTGGGAGCGATGCTATAACCTTATGTCCCTGTAATCTATATTCACCTACTATCTTTTTTAGGGCTGAGAGTTTTTTATTTTCATCTCCGTCCTCAAGGATAATCTCCTGTGGTTGAAAAATGGGCTTTCCATCTTCTCCCAACTCCAAAAGCCTTATGAAGCTTTTACCAACCTGCAGTGCCAAGTAGTTTTTAGTTCCTTTAATCTTAAAGGAGGGAAAGCTTAAAGTTCTTATACGCTCCAAAAGTTTCATACCCCTACCTTTCTATTTTTAGATTCCGCTTCTGCTATAACCAATAAAGTTTTCAGCACAGAATCGGGGTTTAGTGAAATACTGTCTATGCCTTCCTCTACCAGAAACTGGGCAAAGTCTGGGAAGTCGGAAGGTCCTTGACCGCATATACCCACCTTTTTACCCTTTTCTTTGGCGATGCTTATGAGCTGGGATATTAACCTTTTGACCGCCTCGTTCCTTTCGTCGTAAAGATGTGCTACGAGTCCTGAATCTCTGTCCAAACCAAGGGTTAGCTGAGTTAGGTCGTTGGAGCCTATGGAGAAGCCATCAAAGATCTCTGCAAACCTGTCCGCAAGGACAACGTTGGATGGAAGTTCTGCCATTACATAAACTTCCAGACCGTTTTCTCCCCTTCTTAGTCCATACTCCTCCATCACCTTGAGAACCTTCTCGCCCTCCTCTGGTGTTCTACAGAAGGGGACCATCACCTTGGTGTTGGTAAGACCCATCTTGTTTCTCACCCGCAGTATTGCCTGACATTCAAGCCCAAAGGCGGGTTTATAGACCTCCGAATAGTATCTTGACGCGCCCCTCCATCCAAGCATAGGATTTTCCTCTTCTGGTTCAAAGAGCTCACCACCTATAAGCCCTTTGTATTCGTTAGACTTAAAGTCCGAAAAACGTACTATTACAGGATTTGGATAGAAAGCAGCAGCTATTTTGGCTATGCCATAGGATAGCTTTTTAACAAAGTATTGTGCCTTATCTTCATAGCCAAAGGTTAGGTTTTCTATCTCCTCTATGGTTTTTTTCAGGTTGATCTGTTTTTTGTCTTTACCCTTTGCCAGCTTGCTTTTGAGGGGTTCCTCTGCATGCTTGTATATGGAAGCCATAGAACAAATCCCCCTCTCATCGATGGCTCCGTACTCTTCAAGCTTTTCCACCAAAGCCTTAAGCTCCCTGTAATAAAGAAGGGCTAAGGGATGGATCTTTATGTAGTTTGCTATGATGAACTCCTCACGCGCCAGTCCTACTCCATCGTTGGGAATAAAGGAATACTTGAAGGCGGATTCAGGGTTGCCCACGTTCATCATAACCTTGGTTCTGGTCTTGGGCAGTTCCTTTAGGTTGATCTCTTCTACCTCGTAAGGTATGTAGCCTTCGTATATGTATCCTACCTCTCCCTCTGCGCAGGAGAGGGTGATTTCATCGCCAGTTTTAAGCACTTCCGTTGCCTTGTGGGTGCCCACCACTGCGGGTATGCCCAGCTCCCTTGCCACTATTGCTGCGTGGGCAGTTCTTCCTCCTCTGTTGGTGATTATACCGCTTGCTTTTTTCATTACAGGCTCCCAATCTGGGTCTGTTATGTCTGTTACCAGGATCTCTCCTTCTTGAAATTGTCCTGCGTCCTTTAGGTCGTGGATAACTCTAACTCTACCATGAACCACCTTATCGCCCACCGCGATGCCGTATAGGATCCTTTTCTTAGCCCTCTCTTCTACTGGCATGCTGATCTTGTAGACCTTTAGTACGTTCTCTTCCTTCCTTGAATGCACCGTTTCTGGTCTTGCCTGAACCACAAAGAGCTCGTTTAAAACCCCATCCTTTGCCCACTCTATGTCCATTGGCATCCATCTGCCGTTCTTTTTGGAATAGTACTCCTCTATCAGAACTCCCCATCTTGCAAGCTTTAAAATCTCCTCATCGGTGAGGGCAAACTGCTTTTGCTCTGAAAGTGGAACGTTGACGATCTTTGTTCTCTCTTGCCCCACACCATACACCATCTTTCTATCCTTTCTACCGAGCTTTTTCTCTATTATAGCCGAGTATCCCGCCTGAAGGGTAGGCTTGAAGACCATATACTCATCCGGGGTTATCATGCCCTGAACCAGAAGCTCACCCAAACCGTAGGTGGCATTTATAACTATCACATCCTTAAAGCCCGATTCTGTGTCTAGTGTAAACATAACTCCAGAGGCACCCAAATCGGACCTTACCATCTTTTGAACACCCATAGCTATGCCAACCTTAAAGTGGTCAAAGCCCAAGCTCTCCCTGTAAGAGATAGCCCTGTCTGTGAAAAGGGACGCAAAACCGTTCTTTATAGCGGTTAGCACATTCTCCGCACCCACTACGTTTAGGTATGTATCCTGCTGTCCTGCAAAGGAAGCATGAGGCAAATCCTCCGCGGTGGCGGAGGACCTAACCGCCACATCCACCGCAAAGGAGTTGTACCTCCGAGAAAGCTCAGAGTAATACTTTTTTATCAACTCCTCCAATTCTGGAGGAAATTCTCCACCTTTTATAAGCTCTCTGACCTCGTATCCCCTCCTTGCCAAGTCCTGCACATCGTTAGGGTTCAAACCCTCCAAAATCTTCCTTATCTTTTCTTCTAACTTGTTATACCTCAGGAACTCATAATAGGCTTTGGATGTTACCACAAAACCGTAGGGTATGTTAATACCAAGCTTTGAAAGGTTTCTGAGCATCTCCCCGAGGGATGCGTTCTTTCCGCCCACCAAGGGCACATCCTCCATGCCCACTTCGTCCAACCAAACTAAAAACTTCTGCTCCATGTCTATACCTCCTCCAAAACTATTTTTTCAAAATCTCCAAAGCGGTTAAAAAGTTTTTTTATTCTAAACAGAAGGGCTAATCTATTTCTTCTAAGTTCTTGGTCTTTATCCATCACAAGGACCCTATCAAAGAAGCGGTCTATAGGTTCCTTGAGGTCCCAAAGGTCTAAGAGCTCAAGCCTTTCAACCTCCAAGCTTTTCACTTTTTCCCAAAGCTCCCTCTCCTCTTTTTCCTTCATAAGCTCCTCCTCCACACTTTCATCTTCCCACTCCTTGGGAAGAATTTTAACAACCCTCCTGTAGGCTTCTACTACATCTTTAAATTTTTCCGTTTCTTTCAAATTGGCAAGCATCTGTACGAGCTTTATTGCGTCTAAGGGTTTTAGTGGATCCTTTACCTCCAAAACCGCCCTTACAACATCGTAGCCATAAGGCTCTAAGTAGGCTTCCAGCCTGTTTTTCATGAACTCCTCAAGACTCTGCGGGACAGACCCCAGCACCTCCCTCAGGTTCAAGTTATAACCTCCCTTATCAAGGATTGCAAACACGCCATAGGCACTGCGCCTTAGTCCGTATGGGTCAGAACTTCCGGAGGGCATCTCGCCCACACTCAAAAGGGTTGCTATGTTATCCAACTTGTCCGCCAAGGAGAGAATTTGAGAAACCACACCCTCGGGCAAGGGGTCTGTGGCACTTTTGGGGAGATAATGCTCGTAGATGGCTTTAGCTACCTCCTCCTCTTCTCCAAAAGCCTTTGCATAAACCATACCCATGTAGCCCTGAAGTTCGTCCAGCTCCTTTACCATGTTGGTAAGTAGGTCCGCCTTTGAAAGGAATGCAGCCCTTTTTACTTTTTCTACAACCTCCTCTCCAAAGCCAAGGGCTCGTGCGATTTTCTCTGAGAGTTCCACAAGCCTTTGGGTCTTTTCCCACATACTGCCCGCCTTCGGGTGAAAGACCACACCTTTTAGTCCATCCACCAGATTTTCCAAGGGGGTCTTTAGGTCCTCCCTGTAAAAGAAGAGGGCATCCTCAAGCCTTGCCCTTACAACCCTCTCGTAGCCTGTCTTTATCAAATCGTTTGGAGTATTACCGCTAAAGGCTACAAAGTAAGGCACCAGCTTACCATCTTGGTTGGCAAGGCAGAAAAACCTCTGGTGGTGTGCAAGGACTGTAATCAAAACCTTCTCGGGTAGTTCTAAATACTTTTCCTCAAAGCTTCCTACCACAGAGAAGGGAAACTCAAGGAGATTTGCCACCTCCTCCGGAAGACCCTCTGGATACTGGGGCTTACAACTTAAGGCGTAAGCTTCTTCTCTTAACATTTCTAAGACCATACCAAGTCTCTCTTTGAAGTCTGGGATCACGTAGGCGTTCTTTAGCTTTTCTTCATACTCCTCCGCATTTTTGAGAACCAGGGGACCACCATGCAAAAATCTATGGCTGTATGTGATTCTGTCTGCCTTCACATTACCAAATTGAAGTGGGACGACCTCCTCCCCGTAGAGGGCACACAACCACCGGATAGGTCTTGAAAAGGTCAAGCCCTCCGAATTCCAACGCATCCTTTTGGGAAAGGGAATAGATTGTAAGAGTCCTTCAAACTCCTCTTTTAATTTCTCCAAGGGCGTCTTTCCCCTTTGAACCCTACGAACCGCCACATACCTCCCTTCTCCCTTTTGAACCTCTATCACTTCCTCTTGAGTGGCAGAGACCTTTTGCAAAAATCCCAGAAGTGCCTTTGTGGGTTTCCCATCCTCGTAAGCTACGCTAACGGGAGGGCCAACTATGATCTCCTCTTTTTCTGTGGGTGTGTTCTCAAAGTCTTCCGTAAGAATAGCTAAACGTCGGGGTGTGCCGTAGGTTTTTATAACTTTTACTCCTAAGAGTTTTTCAATGCCCTCCTTGAGGCTTTCTAGGGCTATGTTTATAACCCCCGCGGGCAGTTCTTCTGTTCCTATTTCAATCAGGAGCTTCATAACTACATCTCCATTAAAAGGGCTTGGGCTAAGTTAGACCAATAAGTTCCCTTTGCCTCTTTGAGGATGGATTCTAAGACCTTCTTTGCCTCCTCTTTCCTGTTGCTGTCTAAGAGCACCTGTGCCTTAAGCAGTTGGGCAGAGTAATAGTTAAAGCTGTCTTTTCCTATAGAGTTGAGAACGCCGAGGGCTTTTTCTTTTTGCCCTTCCTTGTAGTATGCAAAGGCTAACCTCTCGGTGTATAAGGACTTTATTTGATCATCCTTCAGGGATGAGATTATCTCCAAAAGTTTTTTACTGTCTTCCTTCCCATCCAAGGCATAAGATAGAATGAGTGGCTTAAAGGCACCCCCCTTTTTTAGCCCTTCCTCTATTAGCTTTTTAGCCTTTTCCTCCTCTCCCGATTGCACCAACCTCCTTATTTCCCACTCAAGATAAGAAGCCTCAAAGTTCCTCTTTTTTTCCCAATCCTTATAAAGGATGAATAGTCCCGTCCCTAAAAGCAAAAGGGCAGGTGGGACCAGATACCTCCAAGGTAAAAACACCATTGATATAGATTTTAAACCATAACCTTCAAGAGTTCATCCACCACCTTTAAGTTCTTTAACACCGACTGAACAGACCTCTCCCACATTTCGCGCTCTTCCGGTAGCATAGGGATTTTGATGACCTCTTCTACTCCGCAGTTGCCAAGTTTGACTGGCACGCCCACGCAGGCACCTTTTACTCCATAATATTCTCCTACTTCTCCGTCAAGATAGACAGAGCAGGGCAGTATGCGTTTGTTGTTTGTTACTATGGCTTCCACCATCTCCACTATGGACGCAGCGGGGGCATGATAGGCGGAGGTGCCCATTAGGTCCACTATCTCACCACCACCGAACTGAGTTCTTTTTATAAGTTCCTGAAGCTTTTCTTTGGTTAGCAGGTCCTTTAGGGGTATGCCACCTACGTTGGATATGGAGATCAAGGGAACCATCTCGTCACCGTGGCCTCCTATCACATAGGCGTGAATATCTTGAGGGGAAACGTCTATTTCCCTTGAGATGAAGGTTTTAAAGCGGGCTGAATCCAAAACGCCCGCCATCCCCATAACCCTCTTGGGTTCAAAGCCCAGCAGTTTATAAACTGCGTAGGTCATCAGGTCCACTGGGTTGGTTACCACTATCACTATGGCATCCTTAGCGTATTCCTTTATTTTGCTGGCTATAACTGAGAGGATTGATATGTTCTTTTCTAAGAGATCTTCCCTTGACATGCCCGGTCTTCTTGGAAAGCCTGCGGTTATAACCACTATGTCGGAGCCCTCTAAGGCTTCGTAGCCTTCTCCATCTGCGCTTACAGTGTATCCTTCCACTTTACCGTCAATGTTGAGGGCGGAGAGCATTTGCTGAATGTCAAGGGCTTTTCCTTTAACGGGTTCTATTATTCTATCTCCGTCCTTTTTGGGCAAGTCAAACATACGCACATCCACCAGCCCCCTTAGGGCAAGGAGGGCGGCGGTATGCTCTCCCACATTCCCCGCACCTACCACAGAGACCACCTTTCTTAGCTTCATGCCTTTACCCCCTGCTTGCTTTTAATCCAGTTCAAAAGACCACCTTTGAGGAGCACAGAAATCTGCTTTGGAGTGAGGTTGTAAGTGCAAACTATTTCCTCTCCAGTGGTTTTGTTTATAACCACGATTTCTTTGCCTTCCTGTAGCCTGTTTTTAAGATCCGGGATCAAAAGCTCATCGCCCAAGGAGAACTTGTGGTAGTCCTCCTTGTGTTTGAACTCAAGGGGCACTATGCCAAAGTTGACCAAGTTGGCATGATGAATACGGGCAAAGGATTTTGCTATAACTGCCCTAACTCCCAAGAACCTCGGAGCCAACGCAGCATGCTCTCGGGAGGAACCCTGTCCGTAGTTCTCTCCGCCCACTATGATGTTTGCCTTGCCCTTTTTGTCCCTAATTTCCTTTGCCCTCTTTACAAAATCTGGGTCTACGTAGTGATATACATACTCGCTTATGGCGTAGATGTTGGAACGAAGGGGTAGGATTTTGGCACCGGCGGGCATTATGTGGTCGGTGGTGATGTTGTCTCCCACTATAAGGGAAACCTCCCCTTCTATGCTTTCTGGTAGTTCATCAAACTCTGGCAGTGGTTTTATGTTGGGTCCTCTGTATATTTCTACCTTTTTTGCTTCTTCCTCCGGTAGTGGCTCTATAAAGGCTTCGTCGCCGTAGGGGAACCTTTCGGGCATTTCCACCTTCACCCATGGAATACCCAACTTCCTTGGGTCTATGATCTCTCCTGCAATGGCGCAGGCTACGCAGACCTCGGGGGATGCAAGGTACACCTTTGCGTCGGGTGTGCCAGACCTACCCTCAAAGTTTCTGTTAAAACTCCTTATGGAAACGCCACCGGAGGGAGGTGCAAAACCCATGCCTATACAGGGACCGCAGGCACTTTCCAATATCCTTGCACCAGCCTTTAGAAAGGTCAAAAGGGCACCATTTTGGGTGATCAACTCAAGGGCTTGTTTAGAACCGGGGGCTACCGCAAAGATCACATCAGGATGGACCTTTCTACCTTCCAAAAGCTTGGCAGCACGTGTTAGGTCCACAAAAGAGGAGTTGGTACAAGAACCTATGACCACCTGATCTACCTTTATACCTTCCACCTCCCTGACGGGCACCACATTGTCCGGAGAGTGAGGGCAAGCAATCAGTGGCTCAAGTTGGGATAGGTCTATCTCTATAATCTCGTCGTACTCTGCATCGGGATCCGGAAGGATTTCTACCCAATCCTCCTCCCTTCCTTGGGCTCTCAGGTATGCCCTTGTGATCTCGTCGGAGGGAAAGATTGAAGTGGTAGCACCAAGTTCTGCACCCATGTTGGTGATGGTAGCCCTCTCCGGAACGGAGAGCTCCTTTATACCCTCTCCAAAGTATTCAAAAATTTTGCCCACACCACCCTTTACCGTAAGCCTACGCAAGAGCTCAAGGATAATGTCCTTGGCGGTTACCCAATCGGGCAGTTTACCCTTCAGATGGACGCCTACGATCTTGGGCATCTTCATGTAGAAGGGTTCGCCCGCCATTGCGCTTGCTACCTCAAGACCACCGGCACCTATGGCGATCATACCCATGCCACCGGCGGTAGGAGTGTGAGAATCGGAGCCAAGCAGTGTCTTCCCGGGCTTGGCAAACCTTTCCAAGTGCACCTGATGGCATATACCGTTGCCAGGCTTGGATAGCCAAATACCGTATCTTTTCGCCACGCTCATAAGGTATTTATGGTCATCGGGGTTCTTATAGTCGGTCTGTAGCATGTTGTGGTCTATGTAGCTTACCGAGAGCTCCGTCTTTACCCTATCCACACCCATCGCCTCAAACTGCAGGTATGCCATAGTTCCGGTGGCATCCTGGGTGAGGGTCTGGTCTATCTTGATGGCAATCTCCTCGCCGGGTATGAGCTTACCGCTTACCAAATGGCTTTCAAGAATTTTATAGGCTACCGTTCCCTTTGCCATGTGGTCCTCCTTTCAAAAAGGGATGATATTAATTATACCTTTTTTAAACACCTCGGGTGAAAGATTCAAAAAAGCCTGAAAAGTTCCATCGCAAACATATCAATGGGCTTCAGAGATGAAGAACTTCCTTTTTATTAAATGATCTTAAGAACATAAAGAGTTAGCACCAAACATGCAAAGAATATAACAGCACCGTAAATTTTATAAAGCCACGTGTTTGTCCTATAATAACCCGCGTCCACCTGCTTTATGGTTCTATAAAAGTTTATTGCGCCAAGTATGAGCGTGAACAGTCCTATAAATATTATGAAAACTCCTACGCTGGCGAGGGCTTTGTGATCACCTTTTAGAGAGACATTGAAAACCTTCTCCAACTGTTCTAAGAAGAATTCAAACTTTTCTATAACAAAGCCAAAGACTATTAGGGCTATAGAGGTTCTTATCCATGCAAGGAATGTTCTTTCCGCAGCCATATAGATCCTTGGGTCAGTGACTTCCTTTGGAGACACTTCTATACCTCCTTCTATGTATCTTATATCAAAATAAAAAGTAAGAATGCCTGCGATTATAAGGAAAGTGCCCACTATGGATAAAACTATAGCCACAGTTCCCAAAAATACGGATACATTTATCTTTTGTGTTATATCTGCGAGAATCTCCAATTTTCTCAGGAAAACCGCAAAAGACAGGGTGTAAAGGGAAAGCCTTATATAACCTAAGTAGGTTCTTTCAACGGACATGTATATGCGGGCGTCTTTTGCGGAGGGAAGATGCTTAGCTATAAGCATGTTAAAAGTATATATATTAAAACTTCAACCTGCTGAAGAAGAACTTGGCAAGGACAAGAACAAAGTATAATTTCCATGCCATAAAGGGGGGGACAGCCTATATGGGGGACTTACCTTTTGATATCTCGGGGTTATCTTCAGAGGAAGCCAGAAAACGACTAAAAAAGTATGGTTACAACAGAGTTAAAGAGAGGAGCAGGCTTGCAGATTGGGAAATCTTCCTAAATCAGTTTAAAAATCCCTATACCATTCTTCTCCTATTTACCGCTATGCTGTCCACCTTTTTGGGTGAAAAGACAGATGCACTAATTATCGTGGGTATAGTTCTAACTGGAGGTCTGTTGGATTTTTGGCAGGAAAGACAAGCCCATAGGGCTGTAGAAAAGCTACTTTCAATGGTGAAAGTTCGCTCAAGTGTAATAAGGGACAACAAAGAGATGGAAATCCCTGCGGAGGAGATTGTCCCAGGGGACGTAGTGATCTTACGGGCAGGCGATATGGTTCCCGCGGAGGGAGTTCTTATTAAGGAAAAAGACCTTTTTGTGAACGAAGCTTTGATGACGGGAGAGGCTTACCCTGTAGAGAAAAAGGTGGGAGACTACCTCTACATGGCTACCCATGTGGTAAGTGGCTTTGGAATTATGAAGGTTTCAAAAACAGGCAAAGATACCGAATACGGAAAGATAGTTGAGAAATTAAAGCTTGGTAAAGGAGAAACAGACTTTGAAAGGGGTCTTAGACACTTCGGTTATGTGCTTTTAGAAACCGCAACCATACTCATACTTTTGGTGCTGACTATAAACGCATACTATGGAAGGGGGGTTATCAATTCTCTACTCTTTGCCCTATCCTTGGGTATAGGCATAACGCCCGTGCTGTTGCCAGCGG
>WYEK01000015.1 GCA_009903855.1 Thermocrinis sp. | reverse complement strand
ATCCCGGTATATCAATACCAGCGGGACAAGCCTTTATGCACCTTTGGTCCGCATCCTTGCATAGCAGACATCTGTTCGCCTCGTCCAAGGCAAGGGAGACCGAATACCCAAGGGCGTACTCTCTGAAGGTCTTTACCCTTTCTTCGGGTGATAGCAGTGGTTCGTGGTTTCTATCCTCATAGCGAATTTTTATGGGCATTGTAGTGTAATTATATCCTAAAAAACTTAAGCGAGAAATTCAGAAAAGCTGGAAAAATCCTTCAATTATCATGGACCACATTCTTGGGTTTCCCTTCCAAAAAAGCCCTTAGGTTTTCTACCACAGTGCCGAGCATTCTAAAGAGGGCATCCCTAGTGTTGTATGCGTTATGGGGTGTGATTATGACTCTTTCTTGCTTAGCAAGGTAGGAAACCAAGAGAGAATTTTGCAACATATCCGAAGAAAAACTTCTATCCAGATAAGCATCCTCTATGAGGGCTTCTTCCCCTTCAAAAACATCCAAGGCAACGCCCCCAAGCAACTTCCCCTCCTTCAGAGCCTTCACCAAAGCTTTTGTTTCCACCACAGGACCCCTGGCGGTGTTTATTAGCATAGCGGTGGGTTTAAGAAGGTTTATATTGCCCACATTGATAAGGTGATGGGTTTGGGGAGTGTACGGCACATGGATGGTTATTATGTCTGAATCTTTCAAGAGCCTTTCAAGTTCCACATACTCCACATGATAGTTTTTCACCAAGCTTTTATCCTCTACAAGGTCGTAAGCAAGAATTTTCATATCAAAGGCATGAGCGAGTTTTATAACATACTTTCCTATCCTACCGGTCCCAATAACTCCTAAGGTTTTACCAGAAAGGTCAAAGCCAGATAATCCCTCCCGAGAAAAGGTCCCCTTTGAAGTTCTCTGCACCGTCTCTTTCAGCCTTCTTGAGAGGGCAAGCATAAGGGCTATTGTGTATTCTGCCACTGTGATGGATGCATAATCGGGCACATTACAAACTACAATGTCCCTCTCCATTGCATACTTTACATCTATATGGTCATAGCCTGTGCTCCTTGTAATAATAAGCCTGAGCCTTGGAAGCTGGTCTATAACCTCCCTGTCCACTCGTGAATCTACAAACACGATCACTGCTTCCGCATCCTTATATTTATGCACTGTATCCTTGTTAAGCCTGTCTTCCGAAAATTTCAGTTCAATGTCCTTTACTACTTCCGTAAGATACCTTCTTTCCCACTCCTTGGTTTCAAAAACATAAACTAGCATGTTTTCATACTCGTGCTTTTGTTATAAGTATTCTATCATGTGCTATGTAGTTTATAAAAAAACTTGACAGCCCTTTAAATATTGCTATATAATTAAGAACAAAACTCATTAGGAGGTAGATGGAATGAGAAAATTATTGCTACTTGGAGTGGCAAGCATAGCTCTGTTGGCAGTGTCTTGTCAGCAAAAGCCTGCGGAACAACCTGCAGGAGAACAAAAGCCTGCTGAACAGCAACAACCCGCTCAACAACAACAGCAACCTGCTGGCGAGCAACAACAGCAACAACAGCAACAGCCTGCTGGCGAGCAACAACAACAGCAACAACAACCTGCAGGCGAACAACAACAGCAGCAACAGCAACAACAACCTGCAGGCGAAAAGAAGTAAGCATTAACACCTCAGGGGGGCTTGCCCCCTTTTTAAATTTGGAGGAATGTACATGTATGCCATCATAGAAACAGGCGGAAAGCAATATATGGTAAGCCCTGGTGATAAGTTAAAGGTTGAAAAGTTGAACTTAAATGAAGGAGAGCTTGTGGAGTTTAAGCCTGTTTTAGTAAGAAAGGAAAACGGCGAAATCGTCCTTCAAAAAGGAAAGGTTATAGCGGAAGTTTTACGTCACGGAAAGCACAAGAAGGTTATCGTCTTTAAATTCAGGGCTAAGAAAAATTACAAGAGATGGAGAGGACATAGACAGCCCTACACGGAGATTATAATAAAAGAAATACAGGAGGTGTGAAAGATGGCGTCCAAGGCAAGCGGTGGTTCAACGAAAAACGGTAGAGATAGTCATTCGAAAAGGTTAGGTGTAAAGAGGTTTGATGGGCAGATAGTTCGCGCAGGAAACATACTGGTGAGGCAAAGGGGTACTAAAATCTACCCGGGCAAAAATGTAGGTATGGGTTCTGACTTTACCCTGTTTGCTTTGGTGGATGGTGCGGTAAAGTTTGAAACAAGAAGGAACAAAAAGTTCGTTAGCGTTATTCCAATAACCTAAATCCTTTGGGCAGAGACTATATATACTATACCGAATAGTCTTTTTTGTGTTTTTATCACCTTAAACCCGTTGGATTCAAGCTCCCTTTTTAGCTCTTCTTCACTCAGGCTGTTTTCCAGTGAGTGTATAAAAAATTCCCACTTATCCCTGCCAAAGAGTATGAGACCCAAAGGTTTTATGAGAAACTTCATGAAAAAGATCAAGAGAGGGGTGAGCCAAAACTTGTTTATATCAAGAATTGCCAGTCTTCCCTCGGGCTTTAGAACCCTTCGGGCTTCCTTCAGAAACTGATACCTGTTGTAGAGATGTCTGTATACCAAAGATAGAGTAATGGCGTCAAAGGATAAGGTTTTAAAGGGTATGTTTTCCGCATCTGCAAGAACAAAACCGCAATTGGGACACTTTTTGTGTGCAACCTTTAACATACCTAAGGAAAGGTCAATGCCTACCCTCAGGGCCTGAGGGTCCGCTTGCAAAAGCACCTCTCCTGTTCCTGTGCCCACATCTAAAAGGGTCTTTGCTCCTTCAACTTCTTTCAACATGGTCCTCTGCCAATCTTTGATCCTTCTAAAGGTTATAAGGTTCAAAAAAGCGTCGTAATGCCTGCTAACCGAAGAAAAAATGTCGGCAGTAATTTTCTTATGTTTCATAGCACTTCCACCTCAATGTCTGAGTATGGTTCTCTTTGGTAAGCATTCACTCTACCCTCTTGGTATAGGGACATTAGACCCATAAGATAGGGAACCGGATTTCTGCTTGCTACAAAGCCCAAAAAGGAAAATCTCCTGATGCCTTTCATTATCAGTTCTTCAATCTCCCTCAGGGCGTTTTCAAACTTAGATACATGTATGGGTATTGTTCTTCCCTTTTTCTTTACTTCCCTTTTGTAAGCCTGTAGCTTTCTTTTTATGGTTTTTATCTGCTCTTCCACAATTCCATTGGTGTCTGTTTGGTTATCCTGCTGTGCTAACTCTCCAGACTCCTCTTTAAACATTTGGACGATTTCTTCCAGGGTGTATTTTCTCTCCCTCCTCTTTTTGGGCTCTGGAAAGAGTACTTCCACCTGTTTTTTTAGCAGAAAGACTGCCGCAGAGAGTGCCCTTGCGGGAACCCTTAGATCAAGAAGTTCCATTTTTCTTATTTCTTGGATGTATAGGTTTGCAAGCTGTGCTATATCCACGTTCCAAGGGTCCAACTTCCCTTCCTCCACCAACCGGTAGGCTATGGCAAAGGGGTGCTCTTCTTCATACAGCATGGCATCCTTTCCTGTAGGTGGCTATCTTAAGGAGTTTATAGACTGTATCTTTTATATCCTTTCTATGCACGATCATGTCTATCATACCCTTTTCAAGCAAAAACTCTGCGGTTTGAAAACCCTCTGGAAGTTGTTGTTTTATGGTCTGCTCTATTACCCGGGGTCCCGCAAAGCCTATTAAAGCACCAGGCTCTGCCATGATAATATCTCCAAGGAAGGCAAAGCTGGCAGATACTCCACCCATGGTGGGATTTGTTAGCAGGGTTATGTAGGGTACTCTCCTTTCCTTCAAAAAACCCACTCCTATGGCGGTCTTTGCCATCTGCATAAGGGAAAGTATGCCTTCCTGCATCCTTGCACCACCGGAGGTTATGACAGCAAAGAGAGGTATCTTTTGCTCTGCGCTTCGCATACATGCCCTGTAAAACCTTTCACCCACCACCGAACCCATACTGCCACCTATAAAGTTAAAATCCATCGCGCAAAGGATTATCTCTATATCCTTTAACTTTCCACGGGCAACTACGATAGCCTCTGTGAGGTTTGTCTCCTTTTGGGCTTGGCTGAGCCTTTCTTTGTATGGTTTGCTGTCTTTAAAGTTCAAAGGGTCCGTGGGAAGAATGTTATCAAAGAGCACGGAATAGTCAGAAAGTAGAGACTTGACCCTTTCCATTGAACCCATGGGAAAGTGATAGTTGCACTTAGGACAAACGTTTAGGTTCTCCTTTAGCTCTGGCACATAGAGTATGGACTTGCAGGAGGGACATTTGGTCCATAGTGTCTCTTTCTCTTGATCCTTTTTCTTAAACCTGTCTAAAAGGCCCATCTGCAAGAGTAAATTTTAAGGGAAGTTTAGGTTTATGATATATAGGATGGCTGTTTACCTTTTGATCATTCTCTCTCTTTTGATTTACTTTTTCAACCTTGGTGCCTTTCAGGTTTGGCAACCCAACGAAGCCTTTTATGCGGACGCAAGCAGGCGTATGTTAGAAACAAAGGACTTTATAACGCCCATATACAACGGGGAGCTGAGGTTAGAAAAGCCTCCTTTGACCTATTGGTTGGTTAGCTTGAGCTTTTATATCTTTGGCGTCAACGAGTTTGCCCTGAGGTTCTTTCATGCCCTTTTGGGGCTTGACACTGGGCTTTTGTCTGGAATTTTGGCGTGGCTTTTGACAAAAAACCTTAAAACCGCCCTGCTCTCCTTTCTTGTTGTGGTTCTCTCTTTGCAATTTTTTGCCAATGCCCATTATGCATCTCCAGAGATACCTTTAGCCTTTTTCATTGCCCTTACTCTGACCCTCTGGTATAGCTATTACATAACAAAAAACACAGCCCTTTTGGTCTTTGCCTTTCTCTCTTCTTCCCTTGGCATGCTGGTAAAGGGTCCAGTAGCCTTTGTAATGCCAGCGTTGATTATTTTTATTTTCCTTCTTTTGGAGGACCGGAGGGAAATTCTGAACAAAAAGTATTATCTTTTGACGCCCTTTGCCTTACTTTTGGGTCTTTGGTGGCATATATACCAAGCTTTGGTTAATGGAAGGGATTTTTTGAATGTTTTTCTTTCAGAGAACCTTAAAAGGGTGTATGCGGGGGAAGACCCGATCTATTTCTATCTTTTGGATACACTGATTAGCTTTTTGCCTTACTCTGTGCTGTTCTTCCCTGCCTTGATTTGGGCTCTTTTAAGAAGGGAGCTGAGGTTTGTGGTTGTTTGGACCCTTTCTTTTTTTCTGGTTTTTAGCCTGATAAAGCAAAAAATTCCTGTTTATGTGATGCCTGCCTATACTGCCATGGCAGTAATTACCGCCCACTTTTTGATGGAAGGTCCCTGGGAAAGGCTCAAAAGCTTCTGGGCGGTCTTTATGTGTTCTCTCTTTTCGTTGGTGATCCTTTTGGGTGTTTTTTACTTTGACCTTGCCAAGGGTTGGGTTTTGCTCTCTTTGGTGCCACTTTTGGCACTGCTTTTCGAAAGAAAGCTCGCACCTCTGTTTGGTGCGGTAGTCTTTTACCTTTTCCTTTTGGGAGCCATCCTTCCTTACTTAGAAGTACACAGGCATTACAGAGAGCTGGGAAGTTTTATAGTGGAGCTGGACCCAAAGGGCGAGCTAAAAACCTATCAGGTGGGACACTTTAACCATAATCTACCTTTTTATGCAAAGAGGGAGATCATAAGGGACCAAACGCCCGAGAAAGGTTCAATAGTGATCTTTGAGCTTGGTTCTTTTGACCGCTGTATGCCTTTGAAGACCTTTGAACTGTATAAAGGCTCTGAATCAAGACTCTTTAAGTTTATGTTAGACACCAAAAGAAAGAAGAACTTCTCTCAGTTTGGTGTTTGCTTATATTTTTAAGGTTGGATGAAGGACAAGTGGAAAGCTATCGCCAACCTTTTGGAGAAGGAAACTGGCATAATGGTGGAACCCTCTTATGAGGGCTGGGGGGCTGGATATGATCCTGTTTATGTTCCACTCTTGGAGATGTGGGCAAGGGGAGAGCTTGAGGAGATCCCTCCCATTGCAAAGGTGCCAAAGGGTGTAGTCTTTAATGCGTTGGAGCTTTCAAAAAAGAGCGAAGATTATGCCATAAACTCAGTGAGGCACGAAATATACTATCTTTTACACACGGACCTCTTTTTGTGGAGGCTGGGGCAAAGGGAAGTTTTCAAGTTTGGCTATCCGCCCACTGTCTTTTTGGTGCTATATTCCCTTTTGGAGTCTTTGAGAGTGGATGAGGAGATTTTAAGGAGCCATCCTTCTTCAGAGGGAGCTCTAAAGCAAAGGTGGGAGGAGATCCTAAAGAACCTAAAGGATCTATATCCACATCAGAGCTTTGCGGTGGAGTTTGCAAAAGCTTGGCTTGGCTCCTCTGGGCTTTCAAGGGAACTTTACAGGAGCCTTCAGCAGTATTTGCAGAGCAAAAGCAAGGACGCCTACGAAGTCCTTATGGGTGAAATCTTTGGCAGATACAGGGCCTACATTGAGCAAGCCCAAACATTGAACTACATAGACCTCCTTTTGGAAGAGGCAAGGGGAAGGGTAAGAAAGGATGCCCACAAGGGTAGGATTATGACCGATATTTTGAAAAAGCTCCCTGAAAGTTTGCAGACGGTGATTCAAAATAGCAAAGAACTCAGGGCTGAGGAGATCCCTGAAGATATAAGGGAAAAGGTGCTTGCCCATCTTAAAAACCTCCCTGAGTGGATGAGAGATTACATAAAACAGATGTCTTACTTAGATATGGTGGAGAGGGACCTAAGGTTCATAACAAACTTTTTGCCCAAAACCCTAGAGACAGATTTAGAGCACAAGGGCTTTTTGCTGTTTTTGATAAAGCCTTGGGATCTAAGCAGCGCTTTGGAGGGAAAGTTCAAGAGCAAAAACTACGGAGAGCTATCCGATAGAGATAAAAGATACATAAAAGAGCATGGCTTAAGCGAGGAGGAATTCAAAACTTACAGTAGGCTTTTGAAGGATGTGAGGATCTATGTGGATGCCTTTAAAAGGAAGTTTGAAAAGTTCTTGCCAAAGGAGGAAGAGGGTTGGCAATCCTCTTATGCCATCGGCAAGCGGATAGATTACAAGAGAATTCAGAGGGAGGTGCCCATAAAGAGGGGGAAGTTTTTTATGAGAAGGGAGGTGCCACAAGAAAAAAAGCTCGCCTTTAAGCTTCTAATAGACCTTTCTTCCTCTATGAAGAAGGAAAACAAGGCTATAAACGCCCTAAAGGCACTCTTGCTCTTTTGTGAAACACTGAACGCCTTAAACATGCCCTTCTCCATATCCGCCTTTAGCGAGGATGTTTTTAGCCTAAAGTCCTTTGACGAGGACTACAAGCAGATCAAATCCAAGCTCTTGAACCTTCCAAACCTTTTGGGCGGTGGTACCAACTTAGAAAAGGCTATCCTTCAAGGCTCGGAGGAGCTGGAGCTCTTTTGCAAAAAGAACCATTTTAGGGGTGTACTCATAGCCTTCTCGGACGGAGAGCCTACGAGGGGACTAAAGGGGGATGCCTTGAGGTCTCTTGTGAGGGAAGTTAAGGGGAAGTTTCCCGTAGTGGGCGTGGGTGTGGGAAAAGAGAAAAACTACATAGAAGAGTACTTTGAGGGCACTGGCATAAGGATCTCAGAAGTTTCTCAGCTTGGGCAGGCTTTTTTAAGAGTGGTAGAAAACTATTTGAAACGGGCTTGGTCTGAGGTTTAAAATTTCTACTAAATGCTGGGCAAACTGTTGGCTGGGTCAAAGACTTTGGAACACGAAATCCTTCTCCGAAAAGCGGTTTTAAAAATCCCAAGTTCTAACTTTGGGGTGTTTTCACTTTACAAGTATCCCGCAAAGTTCATCCCACAGGTGCCCGCCTTTGTGATGGAAAACTATGCTAAAAAGGGCATGAAGGTTTTTGACCCGTTTGCAGGGTTTGGCACAGTAGGCTATACCGCAAAGGTGTACGGACTTGAGTATGAACTTTGGGACTTAAACCCACTGCTTGAATATTTTCACTCCCTTTGTGAGATAGAACCTAAACCTTTAGACAAAAGCTTGGTTGATAAAATTAAAGCCCACTCTCAAGAGTTTATTCCAGACTGGTCTAACCTTGAATACTGGCATCCGGTAGATTTTATTTCACTTCTCTCTAAGGCTTGGGGCTTTTACCATCAGGCTACGGATGAATACACTAAAAAGCTTCTGCTAGTTCCACTTCTAAAGCTTACAAAATATTTCTCTTATGCAGATGAGAAGGTTCATAAACTGTATAAATCAAAGTATGCCAAAGAGAAGGTTGAAAGGCTGTTAAAGGAAGATTACAAAGCACTATTTTATAGCCTACTTGAAAAGGAACTCGGAAATCTGGAGCAAAGGCTAAAGGAGTATCAAAGCCTGAATCCCAAAAAGGTCCATTGCAAGGTAAAGGCAGGTGTTGATGTTCTGGAGGAAGACTTAGAAGAACCTGTGAATATCCTAATAACTTCTCCACCCTACCTGCAAGCTCAGGAATACATAAGGACTACAAAGTTAGAACTTTTTTGGCTGGGCTTTAAGGAGGACTATATTCGTAGCTTAGCAAAGAAAGAAATTCCATACAGAGATGTTCCAAAAGTTGAAATTTTTTCTGATACATACCATACCTACAGAACACTTATTGAGGAAAAACATTTGCTTGAACTTTATGACAATTACTTTTTTGCGATTCTTTCTGTATTTGAGAGGCTATCCAAGAAAGTGTTGGATTATATGTTTATCTTTGTGGGACCAGCAAAAATAAGAGGACAGAGGATTCCAATACATCGGATCGTCGTAGAACACATGGAAGGCAAGGGGGATTGGGTACATGAAAAAACTTACATAGACAAGATCGTATCAAGGGTTATGTTTTCCACCGAAAAGAACCCTGCTACAGGAATAGAAGACCAGAGGATGGATAAGGAGTATTTAGTGGTTTTGAAAAGGAGATAAGCTGGATGTTCTTAACGAAGGGACATTTAGCTTCTCCCAACAAGTTTAAGGAGTTAGAAGATTTAAGGAACTTTTTGTCCAAGCTTAAGATGGACTATAAACTTCCCTTTGACGAAGAAGATTTATCAATGCTTTTACTGTCCGTTCTTAGATGCGATGATATTAGCGGTAGTTATAGCATACTGAAGAAAAAAGGGAAAAGGAGATATATAGATGAATTAAAAGTAAAAGCGTGGTTAGAGGAAAACCTTATACCCAACGCGGTAGTATTACGGATGGACGACCCTGAAATTCTTAAGCTACTATTCTTTTCCATTGAGATCACTTATAGCATGTTTTTAGGAGAGAGTAGGGCTACTGTAATGCAAAAGGGATTTAGGGAAAGGAGAAGAAGCTTTGAGGCAATAGTGGTGGATCAATTTGTAGGAAAGCTCGGAGAGGTTGCAGTCAAAAGATTTTTGGAAGCTCAGTTCAATGTAAATGTGGAGCTGGACTGGGATATTTCTCCGCAAAGGGAAAGGCACGTAAACGATATAAAGAACGCAAATAAACTTATAAGCATAAAAACTTCTCCAAGTTTGGCAGGTATATGGGCTGAGGCGGATAAGGGATACGATTACGGAATAATGGTTAAATGTTCCGTTCCACTTCATCCTCTTTTGCAGTTCTTTATTGAGGTGTGTGGTTTTAGAAATCTCTTAGACTTCGCTAAAGAAAGGTTAGGTCCAGAAGCCTTCTATGCTGATAGCATTAGAAATAGAATATTTAGCAGTGGGCAATGTGGTCAGATAAGGACAAACTTTGCATGTTATGTTTGTGGGTATTTTGAAGTTTCGGATGAAAACCTGAGAAAAGAGGGAGAGTTGCTTGAATATTTGGGAGTAGTAAGAGAGGAAAGGCACTTGGTTAGGATAGATGAGCTAAAATACACACGCAGTAGTTGGGAAGAGTTTTTAAAGTCGGTGGGACTTTACTAAATGGTGCATTCTTGCGTATTTCTTATGATGCGTTAATATATAAGCTATGCCGAGGGAAATTGAATATGAAAGGATAGTAGAAGCGGTGAAGGAAATTGCCCTTAGGGCAAACTATAAATTGCCCAGAGATGTGGTTCATGCCTTCCAGCAGGCTTTGGAAAGGGAAGAGTCTGAACTGGGAAGGGAGGTTCTCAGGCAAATTTTGCTAAACGCAGAGGCTGCAGAAAAGGAGGAGATGGCTTACTGTCAGGATACAGGTGTGGCGGTAGTTTTTGTGGAGATAGGGCAGGATGTCTGCGTGGTGGGAGGTTCTCTGAGGGATGCTATAGAGGAAGGCGTAAGGCGGGCATACACGGAGGGCTACCTTAGGGCTTCTATGGTCTATGACCCTGTTTTTGAAAGAAAGAACACAAAGGACAACACACCACCCATAATACATTATGAAGTTGTTCCCGGCGATAAGTTAAAGCTCATCTTTGCTCCAAAGGGTGCGGGTTCAGAAAACACTTCACGGTTGGCAATGCTAAAGCCTGCCGATGGATGGGAGGGAGTAAAAAGGTTCGTTCTGGAAACGGTAAAGCTGGCAGGTCCTAATGCGTGTCCTCCCTTTACGGTGGGTGTGGGCATAGGTGGAAACTTTGAGTATTGTGCTTTGCTTGCAAAAAAAGCCCTGCTTAGACCGGTGGGAGAGAGAAGCAAAGACCCTGTAGCGAGAAGGATAGAGGAGGAGCTCCTTGAGGAGATCAACAAGATCGGATGGGGACCCATGGGCTTTGGTGGCACCACAACAGCCATTGATGTGAAGGTGGAGCTTTATCCGTGCCATATAGCGTCTTTGCCCGTAGCGGTGAATATTCAATGTCATGCATCAAGGCATGCGGAGGTGGAGCTTTGAAGTGGTTCTTGATCTTGGCCTTCATAGGTTTGATAACTGTTCTTTTCCTCTCCGGCTTTGCCTTTAGATGGCTGAGAAGCGTGCTAAGCAAGTAATCATCTCTTCCAAAGGTTCTCTTTGTGTTTCTCTTTTAACCCAAGCTCAAGGAGAAACAGGTATTTTAAAAAGGTATAAAAAAATGAGGAGAAGGCTACCAAAAAGCCTCTAACACCATCCAAAAAGCCCCTTTGAAGAAAATAAACCTTAAAAAAGCTCCACAGTGGGTTAAACAGAAGGTTGTAAAGCCTAAACTTTTTGCCCTTCTTATGGTAAGATTCCGCCATTATCTTTGCATACTTTAAGGTCTTCTCATACTGATGGTACAGACTCTCATAAGAGTAGTGATAGAGGTCTCCCTGTAGCTTGTGTGCCTCTCCTTTGAAGACGGCTTGCTCGTGGAGATCTCCCTCAAACCTCACCAAACCCTTTTTAAAAAGCCGAACCCTCCATTCGGGATACCAAGTGTGCTCAAGGAATTTACCGAGGTAGTAGGTTTTTCTACAAACCATATAAACATCCGCA
>WYEK01000124.1 GCA_009903855.1 Thermocrinis sp. | reverse complement strand
TAATACCGGGCATATCGTGAACTATGCTAAGCCTCTTTCCCACCAGGCGGTTAAAGAGGGTAGATTTCCCTACGTTCGGTCTTCCAACTATGACTACTTTATTCACTGTATATCTATTATAGCCATATCCGGTGGTTCAAAAAAGCGCATGGGAGGACCACCTGTGCCAACACCCTTGCTAACAAAGAGGGCACTTCCCTTTCCCAATTCTACCCATCCTGCGTTAGCATCAAATAGCCTTGGAATGATAAACTTTCCAACAGGGTAGTAAACCCCTCCGTGGGTATGTCCCGCAAGCATAAGGTCAAAGAGTCCCAATGCCCTTTTATCCACTCTTGGCTTGTGCTTTAAAACAAGGATGAACTTATCCTTTGGTAGGTCCTTTAAGATCTCATACTCGCTGATAGGTCCTACGCAGGCATTAAAAAACCGGCAGTCGTCGTCATCTACTCCTACCACAATAATGGAACCCAAATCCACCCAATCGCCCCTTAGTAGCACAAAGCCCGCACTCTCTGTAAATTCTATAGCCTGCTGGACACCCCTATAATACTCGTGATTGCCAAGCACCGCAAACTTACCCAAGGGCGGAGACATCTTCCTTAGGGCTTGAACCAGTCCATCCTTTCTTTTCATGTTTCCATCCACCAAGTCGCCCGTGGATACTAAAAGGTCTGGCTTGTATTTCTCATACACCTCTTTTATGAGTTTGATTTTGTCCATCCCCATAACGGGTCCCAAATGCACATCGGAGATATGCATGATCCTTATTCTCTGTGAAACCTTGTCAGTTTTTATATGAAAGTGATAGACCTCCGGCTCTAGGGTTTCGTAGTAGCTGTAAGCGGACAGGCTAAGGGCAAGCAAAAGGGCTATGACAATGGATAACCTCTTGCTTGGTCTTGGTAAAGGGTTTATCCCAAAGATGGAATGCATAGCCCTAACAAAGAGAGAATACAGGTCCAAAAGGAGGAAGGATACAACCAAGTATAGCAAAAAGCCCATGTAGAGGAGGGAACCAAGACCTATGATATAGGAAAGGGAAGGAGAGAAGTTAGCATCCGCATACCTCATCAAAAAGGGAGATAAAAAGCCCAAAGCAAGGACCGGTAATATAGCCCTGTGCCTTAACTTCATATACACATAAAGGTTCATAAGGAGGTATATGCTCAAAAAGGCAAGGATAAACCATTTCATACTTCTTCTAATTTATATCCCACACCCCTAACAGTCTTTATCCACTCGCCCTCCTTTCCTAACTTTTCCCTAAGGTTTTTCACGTGAACATCTATGGTTCTATCGTAGACCTCCTTTTTTAGAACATGTTCCACTAAATATTCCCTGCTTACGGGCTTTCCATAGTTTTCCAAAAGGGTTTTCAAAATGGCAAACTCCGTTTTTGTTAGGTTTATGGGTTCTTTGTCCCTTCTTACCTCCATCCTTTCCATATCCACCGTCAAACTGCCAAGCTTTACAATCCCACCCTCCCTTAAGGCACCGTACCTTCTCATAACCGCCCTTATTCGTGCCAAAAGCTCTTTTATGGAAAAGGGTTTAGTAATGTAGTCATCTGCCCCGAGCTCAAAACCCCTTAGCTTGTCCTCCTCCGCAGTTTTGGCGGTCAAAAAAATTATTGGAACATCCTTGGTTTCTGGAGAGGACCTGAGGATGCTTGCCACTTTAAAGCCATCCAAGGAGGGCACCATCACGTCCAAAATGAAAAGGCTCGGCTTTTCTTCCTTTACCCTTTCCAAGAGTTCAGTACCCTTGCTAAAGGAAACGACCTCAAAGCCTTCCTTTTGTAGGTGGTAAGTTAAAAGCTCCGAAAGGTCTGTGTCATCTTCCAAAAGGAAAACCTTCATGTTTTGGGCTTGATCCTAACAACCACCTCGTCCGGATTGACCGTCTCGCCCACCTGTGCCAGAACCTCCTGCACCACTCCACTTATGGGTGAGTGAACTTCGTTCTCCATCTTCATAGCCTCAACCACAAAGAGCACATCCCCCTCTTTTACCTCATCTCCCGGTTTAACCTTTACATTGACTATTTTGCCCGATATAGGAGATGCCACATCTCCCAAGGCTACCGGCTTGGACCTCTTGGGCTTTACCTCTATACCAAGGCTGGAGAGGTCTCCGCTAACCACCTCCGTTGGACTGAGCTCCCTGACGGGTTTAAGTAGCACCTCTTCCAATCTACCGTCCAGCCTTATAAAGAAGGTCCTTCCCTCTTGGGTTTGCTCACCCCTTCCCGCTATCTGCACATGGTACTGCTCTCCGTGGACGGTGATCACAAACTCTACTGGGATGTTTTCCCTCTTTTCTTCTTCCTTCTCCTCCAGCTCGGGCACGTAAGGCTCACCCTTTTCTCTCCACTCAAAGAACTCCTTTGCCACCAATGGGAAGAGGGCATAAGAGAGCACATCCTCTTCGCTCTTTGCTCCCGCCTTTATGGCCTCTTCTCTGATCCTTTCCAGCTCAGGCTCCAAAAGGTCTGCAGGTCTTATGTGATACAAGGGTTCCTCATAACCCAAAACTTTCTTTATGACCTCCTCCTTTATGGGTGCGGGCGGTCTGCCATAAAGACCTTTCACATAGTCTTTGACTTCCTTAGTAACAACCTTGTATCTTTCTCCGTGAAGCACGTTCAAGAAGGCTTGAGAGCCCACGATCTGACTGGTGGGCGTTACCAAAGGTGGATAGCCAAGGTCCTCCCGAACGCGGACCACCTCCTCCAAAACTTCTGGGAGTTTTTCTTCCATTCCCTGTTCCCTAAGCTGGCTTATGAAATTGGTAATCATACCGCCCGGAATTTGATGCAAAAGGACGCCCACATCGGGATACGGTGGCAAAACATCAAACTTTTTGTACTTCTTCCTTACTTGAACGAATAGGTCTCCCGCCTTTTGATACAGCTTTTCATCCACATCCACTTGGTAGCCGAGCTCCCTTAGCACATATATCATAGTCTCTCCCGCAGGGTGGGAGGTCTGCGAAGAGAGGGAGTAAAAGGCAGTGTCTATCATGTCTGCGCCAGCCTCTATGCCCTTCAGCTGTGCCATCTCCGCCAAGTTGGCGGTGGTTTGGGTATGAAGGTGAACCGGATGTTTGGGAAACTCAGACTTTAGGGCTTTCACAAGTTCATAAGAGACCTTTGGAGACAAAAGCCCTGCCTGGTCCTTTATGGATATTATGTCTATGCCCATATCCACCAACTGCCGAGCTATCTCCACATAGTATTCCACCGTATGCACAGGGCTTATGGTATAAGAGAGAACCCCCTTAACAATGGCACCCACCTTTTTGGCAGTTTCTATTGCCTTCCTTAGGTTTCTGGTGTCGTTAAGGGCATCAAAAATCCTAAAAACCTCTATACCATTGTCGTAGGCTTTTTTCACAAAGGCTTCCACCACGTCATCCGGATAGTGTCTGTAGCCTACCACATTTTGACCTCTCAGGAGCATTTCCAGTTTAGTGTTTTTGACCCTCTCTTTAAACTTCCTGAGCCTTTCCCAGGGGTCTTCCTTTAGAAACCTCAAGCACACATCAAAGGTGGCCCCACCCCAAACCTCCAAGGAGTAAAAACCACACTTATCAAGGATTTCAACAATATCCAGCATATCCTCCGTCCTTACCCTTGTGGCAAGGAGGGACTGAATGCCATCTCTCAGGGATACATCGGTGATTTCTATTTTCCTCATGTGGTAAAATTATAAAGCCATGGGAGTTAGGATAGATATAAACAGCATACAGAGGGATATGTTTATTGAGCATAACGGACAACCCCACAGAGTTTTGGACTACGAACATGTAAAGCCGGGCAAAGGGCAAGCCTTTGTGCGGGTAAAGGCAAAGAACATGAGCACGGGCAACGTGATTGAAATAACCTACAAGGCCTCCGACAGCATAGAACTGGCGGACTTTGAGCAGGTGTTTGCAGAATACTCATACAACGACGGTGATTATTACTACTTTGTAAGCAAGACCACCTACGAGATGCTCGCTGTTCCCGCCAAGAACATAGAAAACGAAACAAAGTTCCTGAAAGAGGGCATGGAGGTTGTAGTGTTTATCTATAAGGGTCAGCCCATAGGTATAGAGTTGCCAAGACATGTGGAACTAAAGGTGGTGGAAACGGAGCCCGCTTTTAAGGGAGATACCGCTGCGGGTGGTTCTAAGCCTGCCAAGTTGGAAACCGGCGCGGTAGTGCAAGTACCATTTTTTGTGGAAGAGGGGGACATAATAAAGGTGGATACAAGGACGGGCACTTATATAGAAAGGGTCAAGTGATGGACAAAGATTTTATAAAGGAGCTTATAAACCTTATAAAAAACAGCGATATAAAACTGTTTGAGATAGAGCATCAAGATTTTAGGCTTAGGATAGAGACCCATCAGAGGGAATTAGTGCAGAAAGTTGAAACACCAAGGGAAGTAAAACATATTGAGATGGTTCCTCCCGCCGAAGATTTGGAGGAGAGTAAGCTACATGTAATTAGAAGCCCTCTGGTGGGAACCTTCTACAGGGCACCTTCTCCTGGGGCACCCCCCTTTGTGGAGGTAGGCGACATTGTATCCCCCGGTCAAGTGCTGTGCATAATAGAAGCCCTAAAGGTGATGAACGAGATAGAAAGCGATGTTAGGGGCAAGGTGGTAAAGATCCTTGTGGAAAACGGAGAGACGGTAGAATACAACCAACCTCTCTTTCTGATAGACACAAACGTTTGAGAAGTTGTTCTAAAAATATAAACCTATTGAAAAGTTTCTGGGAAGTGATATAATTTTACCTGTGCAAAGCTTTCAGAGCTTGCTGGATGCCCGTTGTGGGACCAATGGAAGGAACCCTGAAGACGGGAAGGATTTTAAAATCCTTGCCATTGTCCAGCAGGTTCTGAAGGTAGCCCTCCTCTTCCCTGTTCTTGAGAGGAGAATACTCCTCTCCTCCCGTGAGGGAGTGTGGGACAGGGTGAGGAAAGGGTTAGTTCCCTTATCCGCTGGGGGGACGTCCCGATGAGGGATTTTTAGAACAGCCTCCAAACGTTTGAAGAAGCTTTTACTCTACAGAAGGGGTGGGCTTGGGGATACATTGCTCACTTTCCCCCTTTTAGAGATCCTCAAAGGGCAGGGCTTTCACATAACTACAGTAGGGAATACCGACTACTTTGAGATAGCCAAGGAAGTTGGCTGGGCAGACAGAGTTTTATCGGAAATGCCCAAGGAGGACTTTGACAAAAGGATAATAATCGGAACTGACGGAATAGACCCCTTTCCAAAAGAAAGGGTGTGGGTTTTGGAATACTATCTAAAAATCTTAGGTCTTTCTTCTCACTATTCCCAAACACTGCCCATTGACGCAGACCAAAACTCACCCTTTAAGGGAAAGGTGGTTTTGCATCCATCCAGCGGTTCTCCAAAGAAAAACCCACCCATTGAGTTGTTTTTTGAGATTGAAAACTTTCTCACAGGGCTTGGTTACCAATGTGTGTACTTAATCGGAGAGGCAGACCAGTGGCTAAAGGCACATGTAAAGAACTTTGTGGAGATGTACCAACCTTTGCAAATCGCCAAAGCTTTGAAGTCTGCCCTGTTTTTTGTGGGTAATGATAGCGGACTTTCGCACCTCTCTGCTTATCTTGGTTTGCCAACCTTTATCTTCTATGGTCCTACGGACCCAGTAGTATGGAAACCTATAGGAAAGAGTGTTTTTCAGATAAGTTTAAACCTCAGTTGTAGCCCATGCTTTCCAAACACTTGCCAAGAAAGGGTCTGTTTTGATGTTAAGGCACTTTTTGAGAGGTTTTTGAACTACTTTAGAGGCATGAGTCTGTAGGGCTTTAAAAAACCGCCCTCCAATAGACCTACTCCAAGAAACTCCTCATCCCAAAAGACTCTAACATAGCCATAGTGCTTTGCTTCTGTCCTTATCTTTGCGCCGTTTCTAAAAAGCCTGGCTTCTTTTGTCCGCAAGCTAACCGCCGGCAAAAAGCTCATGGCTTCCCATATGGGAATTATTACGCCCCAGAGGTCTTCCAGGCTGTTTAACCTCTCATAGGAAAGAGCCATACTGACGCTAAAGTCCCCTATCTTTGTTCTTCTCAGCTCCGACACGTAGGCTCCGCATCCAAGGGCTAAACCTATATCGTGCGCCAAGCTTCTTATGTAAGTTCCTCCGGAAACTTCAAATTCAAGGACCACCTGTGGAAGGTTGCACTCCAAAAGCTTGGCACTGTAAACCTCCACCTCCACGGGCTTTAGAGGTACTTCTAAACCTTTTCTTGCCAACTCGTAAGCTCTAACTCCCCCTACTTTCTTTGCGGAGTAGGGTGGGGGCTCTTGGAGAATCCTGCCGGTAAAATTGGGCAGGGCTTTTGCCACATCCTCACAGGATACGTTCACATCCCTCCTTTCTAAGATGGTTCCTTCCGCATCGTAGGTGTCCGTTATGGCACCGAGAACTATCTTTGTGATGTAAGTTTTTGGAAGCCTAACAAAAAACTCCGCAAAACGTGTTGCTTCTTCAAGTAAGAGGATCAAAAGTCCCGTGGCAATGGGGTCTAAGGTGCCCGTATGTCCCACTTTGTTCAGCTTAAACTTCTTTTTAACCGTATCCACCAACTGAAAGGAGGTAAGCCCCCTGGGCTTATCCAAAAGCAAGATGGAGGGGATCATCCGCTCAGAAAATCTTTTAGATGTTTTTTTATTGCCATGTTTCTTAACTTTCTTAAAGCCCTTGTCTCCAACTGCCTGACCCTTTCCCTTGAAATGTTTAATATCTCTCCTATCTCCCGCAATGTTTTTGGCTCTTCTCCTCTCAATCCAAACCTGAGCTCTATCACTCGCCTTTCCTTTTCCGGCAGTTTATCCAGCATTTCCTCTATTTCTTTGCTCAGAATTTCGTTCATTACCTTTTCTTCCACATCGGCAGTGCCGTGCTTGCTGAGAAAATCCACAAAGAAGGTGTCCTCTTCCTCTCCAACGGGTGCATCGAGGGACAAGGGCATTTTGGATATTTGCAGAATCCTCTCCACCTCCGCCGGGTCAATCTTGTAGCCCTCTTTTTCTATTCTCCTTTGGATTTCCTCCTCTGTGGGCCTCCTTCCCAGTTCCCTTTCCATTTCCTTTTGCAAGACCTCCTTGGTGTATTCCTCTGCTACCTCCTCCGCTGTTGGTTCCCTCTCGTATTCCTTGTATAGCTTGCTGTATATACTATTGATCTTATTGATCAGGTGGGACTGCTTTAGGGGTATGCGCACTGCACCAGTCTGTTGAGATAGAGCTTGCATTATAGCTTGCCTGATCCACCAAACTGCGTAAGATATGAACTTAACACCCTTGTCGGGGTCAAACCTCTTTGCTGCCTCCATAAGCCCATAATTGCCTGCTGCGATCAACTCTGAAAGGCGAAGTCCATAACCCAAATACTGCTTTGCTATGCTTATGACAAAACGCAGGTTTGATTCTACAAGCTTTCTGTAAGCCTCCTTGTCTCCCTCCTTTGCCCTTCTTGCCAACTCCTTCTCCTCCTCGGGCTTGAGGAGGGGTATTTTTGAAACCTTCTTTAAGTATTGGGCTATAAGTTCTTGTTCGCTGTCCGGAATCATCGCTTTACCTCAAATAAAGCACCACATACAGGTTGCTTCCACCTCTCCTTATTAAAAGGAGCACCCTCGTCCTCTGCTCGTTCCTTGCCCTCTCAATCTTTTCGTTAAATTGAGAGAGACTCTCCACGGGCTCATTATTAACCGCAAGGATTATGTCTCCCCTCCTTAAACCGCTCCTTTGGGCTAAACTGCCAGGTGCCACACCCTCCACAAGTACACCCTTTACTCCAAGCCTCCTTACCTCCTCCGGCGATAGATCCCTGAGGGACAGACCCAGGTCTCCCACTTGCTCCTGTTGTTGTCCAAAGCTAACTTCCTCCGGCATTTCGCCCACCTTTGCCTTAATGGTCTGTTCTTTTCCTCCCCTTATGATGGTTAGGGTTACCTCGGTGCCGGGCGATGTTTTCATGATCTTAAACTGTAGATCTCTAACCTCTCTGACTTTTTCACCATCAATGGCAATTATTATGTCTCCAACTTTGAGCCCAGCCTTCTCCGCAGGGCTACCCGGTGCGATCTGGGCTACGAGTATACCCTCCTTCACTCCTATGGTTTCGGCGATCTCCGGCGTGATCTCCTGAATGACCACACCAAGCCACCCTCTAACCACTCTACCCTTAGCCATAAGCTGGTCTGCCACCCATTTGGCAAGGTTTATGGGTATGGCAAAGCCTAAACCCTGACCCTCCGCCACTATGGCAGTGTTTATACCTATAACTTCACCTTTTATGTTTATTAGAGGTCCTCCCGAGTTGCCCGGGTTTATGGGTGCGTCCGTTTGAATAAAGCTCTCGTACTGGGTTATCCCTATGGACCTACGCAGGGCAGAGATCACTCCAAAGGTCACGGTTCTTTCAAGGCCGTAAGGGTTTCCTATGGCGATCACCAATTGACCCACCTTCAACTTGTCCGAATCTCCCAGCTTTGCCACTCTACCCTCGGGGTTTTCTATACCTTTGGCGTCCACCTCCACCACCGCTACATCCGTTTTGGGGTCTCCCCCCACCAGCCTTCCGTCCTTTTCTGTATGCGGGTCAAACCTTACCCTTATTCTCTTTGCCCCTTGAACCACATGGTTGTTGGTCAGGATGTAAAACTTTCCATTCTTATAAGCCATGATCACACCCGAACCTAAGGACCTTCTCTCCTGCGGAATTTGGAAGGGAAAGAAGAAGGGAAAATCCTCTCCAAAACCACCTGATACCTCTTGGGTGGAGTATATGGCTACCACAGATGGGGAGACCCTTTCCACAAGCTCCGTCAGTTCCTTTTCAAACTGTGCCAAAAGACCGGACCTAACGGAGACCTCTTGTGCTTGAGGTTGGGGCGCAGTGACAGAAGGAGGAGGCGTTTTTTGCGCTTTACAACCTTCTATGCTAAAAAGTAGTAGCAAAAATAACAAGGATAGAAAGGTCATGGCAACCCTCCTCACTGCGGAACCTCGCAGGAAAAGAATAACACCAAAAAACTAGGTTTGTCAATGGAAAATATCAGCCTTTCAACGCTCTTTTTAGCCCTAAGAATATCCCCTTTTGATGGATTGTAAGAAGAACCGGTGTAGTGAAAGAACCTTAAAAGGTCCCAACCTTTGAAGGGAATTTCCAACTCTCTCAGCTCCACCTTTCTCAGCTTTCCTCCAAGATGGCAAAGCCTTTCAAGGATATCCTCCGGAGAAAGGAAGGGAAAGTTCAAAGGCTCCAGACTTCCCTTAACGGGCATGGCACATAGAAATTTCTTCCTGCAAACCCGAAATATTTCCCTAAAGCTCTGGTCTATGGAAGTCCAGTGCAGGGCAAAGTTGCTTACCACACAGTCAAAGCTCTTGTCCTTAAAGGGCATTGCCTCAGCCATAGCGCAAATACCCAAAAAACCTTTATGTCTGTACATCCTCAGCATGCTCTGAGAGATGTCAATACCCACCACTTTTTCCAGACCTTCACTACAAAAGCCAGTGCCACAGCCCACATCAAGGACCGAACCCTCAATTGTGTCTAAGCGCTTTAAAATCTCCGCACTCTGTCTTTGGGGAATAGCCCAATCTTCATAGGTACTTGAGGCCCTTGAGAACTTTAAGGATAATAGCTTCATTTTCCGGGAAGTGTCCTCCAGCAAAGGTTATTAATTTAGCCCTCCTGCTCAGATTGTAAAGCTCAAGGGCACCTCTGAGAGGAACGATAGGGTCTTCTGTGCCATGAAGTAAGAGAATGGGTTTATTTATATGAGAGATATAGCTTCTTAGGTCCGTGGAAAAGTAATCCTCCAAAAGCTCAAGGGCTCCCTCCAGTTCCACCTTTGCATCAAAGGGCTTTGGGTATGCCCTTTTTCTAAACTCCTTTAAAAACTCCTCCCTTTCCTTCCTGAGCCTTAGCAAAAAGCCCTTTAGGTTTTTCTTATCCCAAAGGCAAGGAAAACATGCGGTGGCACCTATTAAAAGTAGGGCTTTTACCTTAGAGGGAAAGAGCAGAGCCAAAAGCAAGGCTAAGGTGCCACCCATAGACCAACCTACCACTATAGAGTTGTTGGGAATTCTTAGAGCAATCTCTTGGGCTAAAGCTCTAAGGCTTTTGCTTTTTAGCTTAGAATTTCCGTGAAAGGGTAGATCTATCTTTACACCGGGAAAGGTTTTAAAGACCTCTGAGGAAAAGCCAAAGCCATGAATAAAAACAAGCGGGCCCGGAGGGACTCGAACCCCCGACCTAGGGATTAGAAATCCCTTGCTCTGTCCAGCTGAGCTACGGGCCCTCGGGGCGACAGGACTTGAACCTGCGACCTCTGGCTCCCAAAGCCAGCGCTCTTCCACCTGAGCTACACCCCGTGCTAATATATTTTAATCAATGAAAATCCTACTTGCAACCCAAAACTTGGGAAAGCACAAAGAGATCAAGAGAATGTTGGAACCGCTCTCGGTGGAAGTTATACTGCCAGAGGAAAAGTTGAACGTGGAAGAGAAGGGAAACTCCTTTATGGAAAACGCATACATAAAGGCAATGGCATACTTTGAAAAATACCGCATTCCCACCTTGGCAGATGATTCAGGGCTTGTGGTTCCATCCCTTGGGGGGTATCCAGGTGTATTTTCCAGCAGGTTCTATTCCATAGATTGGGGTGGAAGGGAGGAGGTTCAAGCTTCAGAGGATGAGGCAAACATAAGAAAACTTCTCAGGCTTATGAGGGATGTTTCCGATAGGAGGGCATACTTTAAGGCGGTCCTGTGCCTTGTTTTGGAAGAGGGACTGAGCATCTTTTCCGAGGGCATCTGTGAGGGGGAGGTCGTGCACAGTCCTAAGGGCTCGGGAGGCTTTGGCTACGACCCTATTTTCAAACCAAAGTTCTATGAAAAAACCATGGCGGAGCTATCTCCAGAGGAAAAAGACCTTATCTCCCACAGAGGCAAGGCACTGAGAAAGTTAAAGGAGTTTTTGGAGCTTTGGAAAAAATGCAGGTAGGAGTTATATTTTTATATGATGGATCGCATATTTGTATGGGGCTACAACTTTAAAACCGCCCCAGTGGAGATAAGGGAGCTTTTAGCCTGTAGTAAGGAAGAACTCTGCGATATCTTGACTGCAGTAAAATCCTACTCAGGGGTAAGGGAGCTTGTAATTTTAAATACATGCAATAGGGTGGAAGCCTACGCAGTGGCAGAAGACTACCATCAGATGCATCTTTTGGTGTCCGCCTTTTTGGAGCTAAAAAAGGTAAGCCCCAGCTATAAAAAGTACTCCTTCTTTTTGGAAGGAAAGGAAGCCTTAGCGCACATATTTAGGGTTGCCAGTGGTCTTGATTCTATGGTGGTGGGAGAGAGCCAGATAGTACACCAGTTTAAAGAGGCCTTTAGGTTAGCCAAGGAGTGTGGAGGACTTGGAAAGATCCTAAACCGGGTCTTTGAAAAGGCCCTGAGAACTGCCAAAAGGGTGCGCACGGAGACGGGCATAGGCAAGAACGCAGTGTCCGTTAGCTATGTGGCGGTAGAGTTGGCAAAGCAGATCTTTGGAAATCTAAGCAAGGCGCAGGTGCTTTTGATAGGTGCGGGAGAGATGGCGGAGCTTGCTTCAAAGTACTTTAAAAAGCTAA
>WYEK01000146.1 GCA_009903855.1 Thermocrinis sp. | reverse complement strand
GAAGCAAAATCGCCTCAAACACAGAATACTCCCTATACATAGAGAGAAACTCCTCATCCACACGGGCTATAAAGCCCTCAACCTCGTCCCTAAGTGGGACGATTAAATCCATCAAAGTCATCCTCTCACTCATAAGATTTATTTTAGGAAAAAATTCTGAGGTGGTGTGTTGTGAAAGGAGGGGGAGGGGGAACGAACGAAAAAGGAAAACTAAACTGGAGATGAACTAACTAAAAAAAAGCCCCCAAGCCCCGTCTACCGCCAGGGGCGGGGAGTAGGCGCCTCTATGGAGGCTTTAACCCTTAGGGACCTACTCCTTGCGGGGCTGGGGGGGGGAGGGAGGAGAGGGGAGGGGGAGGGAGAGACTCACAGCTGGGATTTCAGCTTAGCAATAAATTCTCTCGTGATCTCCAGGTAATCCTGGGAGGAGGGTGTTTTGGCGGAGGGGGTTGGTGGTTGGGGTTGGGCTGGCTTGGCGGAGGAAGGGGGCTGGGAGAGTTGCTGGAGCTGCTGTTTGGTGGGAGATGGCATGTGGTCCGCTACTGTAAATCCCTCTGGAGGGAACTTCACCTCCACTAGCCATCGGCCATCCTCCACCAGAAATTTTGAGAATATTTTTACCGTCCCGAACCCCGTCTCATACTCCCCCCTTGGTGGGGGTATCAGGTTTGGTGGGAGGGTGAAGGATACCCTTCTGGAGGACCCCTCCTTTCTTCTCCGCAGGTCGTAGGCCCTGGCTACAATTTCAGCTACAGTGGCTTCTCTGATTTGCTGCTTGGGCTGCTTCATGGCTTCACCTCCTTAAAGTTTTTTTGGGGAACACGCCTCCCCAATTAAGGTGAAGGCGGCCCCTCACCAATTCCATTCAAAAATCCAAACCGCACAGGGCACTCAGCCCTGTGCCTCCTCTACCATCATTGCTTCTTCTCCTTCTTCCTGTTTCACCAATTCCTCCTTTACTTCTTTTCCCTCTTTCTTTGGAGATATTAGCACTACTCCATTTTTGCTTTGAATGTCTATCTTTCCAAAGAGGGCTAAGAAATACACAGTCTCAAAAGGATAAAGTATCTTCTCTTTCTCACACAGTGCACTGAAACCCTGTAGTGTTATCTCTCCCTCTATCTGCGGAAGAACCCTCTCTTTTGCAAGCACCCAACTTCTTTTGAACTTCTCCCTCTGTTCCCACAGGTTAAGCACCGCATCAAAGTCCAGCATCAGCATCCTCGCAAGTGCTCCTTCTACCCTGTTTGCCAGCCTCCAGTCTATCACCGTATAGCCATAGTTCTTCAGCTTCTCCAACACATAGGGAGGTCTCATCCATTTGCCGTTTTTCTGCTTGTAGGTTATCCTCAAGTAAATTGGCTTGACTTCAGATTTTTCCGCTATCTGCCAAAGTAGTCTCCCATCGTTTGACCCCACCACAATCTTTTTCGCCCTGCTTTCCTTTACCACCTCCTCCACCAAGTCCATGTCCACATTCTGAGATAACCGCACCATCGCATTGTATTTACTCCAAACCTTCATTATCTTCTGGCCTGCTTTCTCCCATGTCTGATTTTCTGGATTTACCACAAAATATACGGGAGAGGTTCCAAAGTTTTCCCTGATCTTCTGAAGAAGATGGGACTGGTCTGCAAAGAAATAGTTTGGTGCATCAATAAGAATAGCTTTCCTGATTTCTTTAGACATACTCTTCCCTCCGCTTTTTTTAACTCCCTTCGGTTCGCACCAGCAGGGTCTCCCCCGCCAGCTTTTCGCTCCCCGAGGGAGTTTAAATCAACTAAAAAAACACGAAAACCAGCCTCCCGTCTTCCCTTCTCTCTCGGGAAGACAGAAAAACCCTTTCATATTCAGTTGTCAAGTTGACAAGGGACGCCAAAGGCAGTCCCTCAAAACATCCTTAATGTGGATTATACACACCTTAGAAATGTTTGTCAAGAGGTTTTTAAAGTTAACCAAGTCTAAAAAGTAATCTGTTAAGTTAGTTAACCCTTGTCAGCGCAATCCAAATCCAGAAGTTTCCAAGTGTAGCCTTCTTTTGTTCCCTGTGGTAGGAGTTAAACTGTTGCACAGACTATTCCCACATGCTTGTTTTCTACTGTGAGTTTGTAGATTTTGTCTTTGCTGCTTACCGTTTGAACATCCAAAAGCTTGGTGCGGCCGTATAGAAGCTCTTTCTCCGCTATCTGGCAAAGCCTTGTTCTGATTGGTTCAGGACGGGAAAGCAACTTTTTGTGTAAGCCATCTGCCCTCATAGAAGGCATTTTAGCTTTCAGAGGGTTAACTAAGTGTTTGGAATTTTATGTAGAGTTAGTTAACCCTTTCTTTGTTTGTAGTTTTTTCTGCGTTTGCGTTTAGGTTTGGGCGTTGGTTTTTGAGTGGGCACGTGGAGGTTTTTGGACAGGTAAAGCTGGAGTTCTTCTTTGACGAAGTTTTTTATTCCTTCTAAGAACTCCTCGTATCCTTTTTTGCCCAATCTTTGTGTGTAGATGCTTTCCAGTTTTTTCTCCCACTCGGAGGTCATCTCTGGCTGGATTATCTTTCTCCCTTCCAAAAACTTGATTAAGGCTTTACCCTTTTCACTGGCTATGAGGCTTTTACCCTTGAGGAATACATAACCTCTCTCCTTTAGCGTTTCTATTATGTTGGCCCTGGTGGCGGGAGTGCCCAAAGAAAGCTTTTCCATTTCTTTGAGGAGGCTTCCCTCCGTGTAGGCAGGAGGTGGTTCTGTGAATTTCTTCTGGGACAAAACCTTCTCCTTCTTTACCCTGTCTCCTTTGCGTAAAAAACTCAAATCTGGCTGGGTCTCCTCTAAAGGTTCCACCTTTCTCCAACCCAAAGACAAAACCTTCCTTCCATAGCTTACAAACTCATACTTTCCAAGCTTGGTAATCACCTTAAAGCTTAAATACTCAAAGGGAGGCATAAAGACTGCAAAAAAGCGGTTCTTGATAAGTTCATAAAGCTTTCTGTCGTTTTCATCCGCAGACTGAGGTAGCCTGTCTAAAGGAATAATGGCATGGTGGTCTGTTAGCTTGCTGTCATCAAACACCCTCTTGCCAACCTTTTCTACATTCTCTATAAGGTCTTCCCTTCCAAGCTTTCTCAATACCTCCTTCACAAGTTCCTTGTTTTCTTCTGCTAAATGCTGGGCGTCAGTTCTGGGATAGGATATGCACTTTAACTCCTCGTAAAGCCTTTGGGCAACCGCCAAGGTCTTACTGGCACTCCAACCAAACTTCTCATTTGCCGCCCTTTGCAAAGAGGTAAGGGAAAATAGCAGCGGTGCATACTCTCTCTTTTTCTCCTCCTGAAAGGTCACCACCACTCCCGTGCCTTCCTTCTCCAACTCCCTAACTATCTCCTTTGCCTTCTCCTCAGAAAGCCTCTCCTCCTTCTCCTTAAAAACAAGCAAACCCTCATAAACCCTCCCATCCTTACTAAAAACTCCCTTTATCACAAAATAGGGCTGAGGTTTAAAGTTCTCCCTCTCTATGGTTCTTTTGACTATCAACGCCAACGTGGGAGTTTGAACCCTTCCCACACTCCACACACCATTCCCCGCCTTCAAAGACACCGCCCTCGTAAGATTTATCCCCACAAGCCAGTCCGCATGCTGACGGGCAATCGCCGACCAAAAGAGACTATCAAACTCTCTGATGGGTTTTAATACCCTGAGCTCCTTTCTCACCACCTCAGGAGTTAGTGCCTTGGATGTCCAAAGTCTGTAAGTCCTGTCCCAAGCCTTCCAACCGCTGTGCAGTAGTATCAACCGTGCTATCAACTCCCCCTCCCGCCCAGCATCTGTGGCCACTATAACCTCCTTTGCTTGGGACAAAATCCTCTTCACCGCAAAAAAAATGCTGGTTCTTTGCCTTGTAAAGGAATTTTTCGGGAAAAATGGGAAGACTTTCTAAATCCCACTTCTCGGGCGCCACGCTATCGTCTATCTCCAAAAGATGCCCTACAGCCCAAACAATCACATACTCGCCAGCCCTTATGTGGTCTTTGTCTTGAGTATAACTCCCTAAAGCTTTTGCTATATCCCGGGCTACAGAGGGCTTCTCAGTAAGAATTACCTTCATAAATGCTTTTCAAAAACCTCATAAATGCCCAAAGCCCAATGAGGAGGTAGCCTCATCTCCACATCCCTTATCCTTATAAAAACCTTGCTGTCAAAGGGAACACCTCTTTGCCTCAAGAAAGCCCTCACCATTGCATTGGGAGACTTGCCCACCTTCTTTGCATTTTCTCTAACCTGCCTCACCCACTCCTCTATAGTCCTCACCTCCTTCACCACACTCCCATCGGGACGCTTCACCGAAACTTCCAAAAGCTTGCTGGTATCCTCCTTTATCTCCACCTTTTCACCCACCACCAAACTCTTATCCTCCATTCCTACACGCTGCAGGGTCCTCTCCCTCCCAAAAGCACTGGCAAGCATGCTCGCAAAGAACTTAAACATCTGCGCCCTATCATGCAAAAACACCTCCTCCCTCTTGCCTAAACTGTTCTCCATAGCCACAAAAAGCCCTCTGTCCTGAAACTCTAATTCAAACCTGTTGCCATGAAACTCCACCTGACACTTCGTATAAGCCACAGTCTTAGAAGTCATCTTCCCTATATAGACAAACTCCTCAGGATTGAGTAGTATATACGCCCTGTCTCCCTCTAAACCCTCCTTCTCTATCCGTATCCTCTCAGGCTCTACCTTTGTCCTTGATACCACCTCCGCGGTAAACTCCGCCATCCCATACCCAGCCGCCAAACACCCCCCCACAAACCTAATCAAATTTGACGCCCCAAACATATCGCTCGCCTTCATCCCCCTCCCAGTAAGTAGAAGAGACACGCTTGCCTCACTGGGAATAACTCGCAAAAGCATATCAAAACTCGCTACCCAAACCTGACTACCCTCTTCTATCCTCACTACACCCATACTTTACATTTTACCTTTTTTTATCACCTAAAAAGGGTTAACTATGTCTTAACTAAAAAGCAAACACTTAGTTAACCGCTATGAAACTATAATAACTGCCATGAGGGTAGCTGTAGACAGAAAGGAATTTGAGGAGGTGCTAAAAAAAGCAAAGCTTGCCACAGAAAAAAGGACTGCCCTTCCCACTCTAAACAACGTCAAGCTTTTTGCTAAGGAGGGTAGTCTAAGCATTTATGCCACGGATTTGGAAAGCTTTTTGGTTATGGAGTTGCCCGCAAGGGTGGAGGAAGCTGGAGAGGTTTCTGTCCATGCAGACAAGTTGACTTCCATAGTGGAAGAGCTGTCTTCGTCGGAGGTTTATATGGAGTTGAAAGAAGGCAAGCTGTTTGTTAAGGGAGGGAAAAGCCAGTTTAAGCTGGTCTGTGCGGACCCTTCTGAGTTTCCTGAGTTCCCTCAAGTTCAGTGCAAAAACACCATCCCAAGCAAATTGCTGCTGAAGGGCATTCCCAAAGTAGAGTATGCCATCTCCAAAGAGGATACAAGACACGCCCTTCAGGGCATGTATGTGGCAAACAAAGAGGGAAAGCTTCACTTTGCGGGTTCTGATGGCTACAGGCTTGCCCTATACATGCATGAGGGAGTTCCCCTTGAAGAAGACCTTCTTTTCCCACGCAAAAGTCTGAAGGTTTTGGAAAAGCTTTTGAAGGACACTCTTGGAGAGGTAGAGGTAGGTAAGGATGAGAACTTTGCCCATGTGAAGGGGGAGGGCTGGGCGCTTTCCGTTAGACTTTTGGAGGGAGAGTATCCCGACTACATGGCGGTTATTCCCACCGACTACACAATAAAGGTGCTGCTTGATAAAACTGAGTTTGAGAATGCCCTGCAGAGGCTTTCTGCAGTGGCATCCTCTACAGCCTTTCCTGTGAAGCTTACCTTTTCTTCTGAGGTTGTAGAGGCGGAGATTTCAGACCCCGAGTTTGGAGAAGGGAAAGATGAGGTGGATGTGCTGGAAAATCTTGGGAACTCTGAGCCTATGGAGATAGGCTTTAACGGAAAGTATTTGTTGGAAGCCCTTGAGGAGTTTGACTTTGAAAGGGTGTATCTAAAGGCAATAGACCCAGACAGTCCCGTGGTCCTTGAAAGTGCAAACCAAGAGAAAGACCCTTACATTTGCATAATTATGCCTATGAGGTTATAGACCCTCTTCCTCTGGGCCATACACATTCTCCCCCAACTCCTCCATCAATCCAGCCATCCGTAAGCGGGAAACCATTCATTACCTCTAAACCCTTTCTCCCTCTCCTCTATGTATCTTTCTATGATTTCCACTGCGCATCTTGGAGTTTCATGGCGAACCCTCCTTAGACGCTATAGCTATAATAAACCTTATGGGAGGCCTTTGTTTTCAAACTGAGGGAGAGGCGGGGTCTCCCTCAGCGGTGGCGGCATTGAGGAGGTGGAGAGTTGAAAAAGGAAAACCTTATTCCTCATAATAACGCACTGATAGGTAAAAGTCAAGAGTTTGAGGAGAAAGAAGTAAAAGTTGCATCTTTAAAGCCCTTCTTTGGGGACTACGACCTTGTGCCTGTTTTTGGAAAACTTCCAGAACTGCCCCCTCTTGTCTGTGCTACTACTCCTGAGGGAGACTTTGTGGTCTTTCACGAAAGCCTTTGGAAGACCCTGCTTGAACGTGGAGTGAAGAAGGTAAAGGCTTTGTTTTTTAAGGGAGTTTGGGACATAAAAGAACTTTTTTACTTGCGGGTAAAACTCTTTAGAAGAAGAAAGAAAGCCCTTGCGGAGTTTTACTATCTTGCCTACAAAAACTTTTACGGAGAGAATTTCTACAGAAACAGGGCAAAGATTGTGCTTGCTATAAGCCAAAAGGTAGGCATCACAAAAAGGACGACCTACGAATACCTGTGGAAACACCTAAAGGAGGAAAAGGAAGAACTCAAAAGGAAGGCAAAACAGCTTTACAGTCAAGGTAAAACTCAGATGGAGATAGCAAACCTTCTCGGTGTCCCACAAAGGACTATATCGGACTGGTTAAAAAGGGGAGGAGGGGGAAGGGAGAAACCCTTGAGGAGGTAAGCTATGGAACAAGTAAAAACCATTTTATCAGAACTTGGCTTTACCTGTCAAGAAAAAGACCTTTCACTGTCTGAAGTAAAGCCTCTTCCAAAGGAACTCTATGTGAGGGAGAAGGTAGACCCGCAGTGGGTGGAAAACCTCAAAGAGTATATCCTTGAAGGCGCCCTTCAGCCCTTCATCGTCTGTGCCCACGTGGAAGGTCTGCAAGGGCTGCACCTAATAGATACCCACCACACCTACTTTGCCCTCAAAAGCGCAGGAAAAACCACCGCCAAAGCCCTCGTGGTAAACGAAGAAATCCCCATAGAAAAAATCATCATCGTCCAGCTGCGCCTCAACAGGTCTGAACAAAAACCGCTTACCCTCAAAGAAAGAAAGCAGTCCGTTCTGAAGCACTACCTAAACATCAAAAACAAACTGGGCAAAGACTTCTACAGAAAAAGAGGGCAAATCATCCAAGAGATTATGAGGGAAACAGGGTTCACGCAGAGATACATCTACAAAATTTTGGAAGACGTCCTTCAGAAGGAAAAAGAAGACCTCAAACAGCTTGTGAAGGAACTCTACAGTCAAGGCAAAAGTCAGCATGAAATAGAAGAAATACTTGGCATCCCACAACAGACCATTTCCCACTGGCTAAATGAGAATTATTCTCATTACCCATTTTTGAACTCAGTTCAACACTTTTCGCTAAAAAGGGTCTTTACAGAAGACGGCAAACTGGATAAGGAGTTTTTGGAACTTTTAAGTGGCAAGCTTGAGGAAGGCATGCGGGTTCAGGAGTTTTTGGCAGAATTTGGGAAGGCCTTTAAGACTGAAGAGGTAAAGAGGTTTAGAGACTGGATAAGCATGGTGGTAGAGGAAGCTATGCTTGAAAGTCATGGTAAAAAGGACTTTTTTGTGTATTTGATAAAGGAAAAGCTTCCTCTGTCGGAGAGGGCCCTCAAGAACCTCTATGAACATGCAAAGGCTTTAGTGGGTGTAATAGAAAAGGCAAGGCAGGAGTTTAGAAGCCTTGTGGAGGAACTGTGCCTTCACGACGATGCGGTGTCAGAGGAAGCCATCTACAGGCTAATAAAAGAGAGGCTACATGAAAAAAGAACCAAGGGCAGGTTTGGGGAGGAATGCTCTATTGTGTCAAGCTTCATTCTTAAACACTTTAGCAAGTTTGCATCTTTGGAAGGAGAAAAGATTAAAGAGTGTGTGGAAAGCATGCCAGTTTTGAATGCGGAAGATGCGGAGTTGGATGAAAGTCTTTTGGAACTTACACGGGAGGAGTTTGAAACAGAAATAAGGGCACGGTTTCCAAACTACAAGGTTCCTCAAGCGGTTTTGCAAAAGCTTTGGGAGAGACTAAGACAGGAAAAGGAAAAAAGGGAGAGAGAAAAGGAGATGGCTATTTTGGAAGAACTTCTCCAGAGGGCAAAGGACCCATATGTGCAGAGTGTGGATAGCTTGCCCAAAAGCCCAGAGGAAGCAAAAGTCCTCAAAAAACACTATCACGAAGTTCTCCAAGCCTTTAATTCTGTGAAGACCGCCAAGCTGGAAGACCTCAAGGGCTTTCAGGGAGAGACCCTTGAGGAACTTGTAGAGTGGCTGCTTAATAGCGGCTACAGAACCTACAACGCAGAAAAGCTTTTTGAGGAACTCCAGAGAAGGAAAAGGGCAGAAAAACTTCTGGAGGACTTCAACTCCTATCCATACTCCTCCCTTGAAGAATTCAGGGAAAAACTCTCTGAAGAAGATAAAAGCATCTTTGCCCGATACAGCAGCCTGTTCCTTGATGCCCTAAACAGACGCCCAAAGGCGGGAGATGAAGAACATATGGAGTTGGCACGGCGGATGCTGGATGAAGGACTGTCTGAAGAACAGCTAAGGCTTGAATACTGGCGGGAAACAGGAAAAATCATCTCCCCCGCAACGCTTTACAGATACATCCAAAAATTGCAGGCGGAGAGAGACGCAAAAAGACAAGAGGAAATGCTTTGGCAGGCTATAGAAAGTATAGAAGAGGAAGAAACGGAAGACAGAAAGAAGGGCATAACCCTAAGAGGAGTTCTCAGTGCAGTGAGAAAACTCCGTGAAAAAGTCCAGCAAGCCCAAAGCTACGTAAAGGAGGGTAAACTCCAAGAGACGGAAAAACTCCTTGAGAAGCTAACAAAAGACCTTCAGACCCTTGAGGAAAAGGTTCAGTTTTCTTTGGAGAGGGATGGAGGACTAAAATTCCCAAACAGAAAGCTTGCATCCATTTTGATTAGACTAAATGACTTTTCCATAAGACGGTTTGGAGTTCGCTTTATCTACAATGAGAATGATATGAAGAGGTATATGAAGCTTTTAGATGATGCCCTTGAGAGGTATCTCATGGAGTCAGGCTTTGACCTTGAAAAGGACTTTCAAACAATCTTGAGGGCATTTCTGGAAACCTACGCTTACGCATTCCTCAAGCACAAACCAACCAAAGAGATGTTTTTCAGAAGGTTCATTGAATACAGACACGACATCAAAGAAGGAACCGTAGACTTCAAGGATGCTAAAGGAAGGCGGATTACCACTTGGGAAATAAGAAACTTGGTTGAAAACTATTTAAAGGAGGTTAGCCATGCAGGAAATTCTAACTAAGCTTGGACTTGAGGATATTCCTCCTGTGGAGGTCCCTAAAAGCCTCTCTCAGGCAATCAAGGAGTTTATGCAGTCTAACAAAAGGTTTCTGGTGCTTTACGGACCCACAGGAACCTTTAAAACCTCTGCAGTCAAAAAGTTCCTCTACGCTTACGCAAAAAACAAGCACTTAAAGTATGGGAAAGTAAGTGTCTATGATTGCATGTTTGTGAGATTTGTAGACCTGCCAAAGGTCTGGAATGAAGATGAAATCGCCCTCTACAGAACTAAACTCCTTGCCATAGATGACCTCGTGTTCTCGGGCTTTCACGAGAACTTCTGGCTTAAACTCTTCTCCCTCATAGATTACAGATACACCAAGCCTTGCAAGACCATTATTACCACCAACCACAACCTCACCTACTTCTTGGAAGGAGAGGTGAACTTCTACTACCGAATTGCCTCAAGACTGTGCGACGAAAACCTAAGCACGCTGGTTCCGTCAGAAACAAACTACAGAAACCCACGACAAATTTCCTCCTCATGGTAATAGCTTCATCGCCTCATCCAAATGCCTCTCCACCTCCCTCAACACAGCGTCTATCTTCTCTATCTCCTTCAGTAGCTCCTCCGACACACCCTCTGGCAACCCAACCTTGTTCACATTCCCTAAACACTTCCACCTCACCTGACCATCCTCATACTCCCACACATAAACATACACGTTCTTCTTTATGCCCTTTAAAGAATATCCCTTCCTACTCGCTAACCTCTCTAATGCCCTACGCTTCTTCAACACACTTTTCACACGCTTTTTTAACTCCTCCAGCTTAAAAATCAACTCATCCATCGCCACCACCTCCTCCTTTTATGGGTTAACTAAGTCTTTATATCCGCCTTGCCACTTAGTTAACCTTAGGCTTTTCCTAAACATGGCCTATCCCTCCTTAGAAGACCTCAGCTACAGAGAAGAAGAGTTTTCCCTCAAAACTTCTTGGGTCGTGAAGCATGTCTCCGAAGGTGTCTCCGTCTTCGCCTATGGGCACGTCCAAAGATAGATAAGGCCTGTTTTCTTCCATTACCTTCATCAGCTGTGCCATTATCTGCCTGTAGGCAATGGTGGAGAGGGCTCCTTTTTCAGGGTCCCACATGCCCACAGCCCTGATAAGCTGAGAAAACCCTTCCGAGAACATGTCCGCATACTCTTCAGTTCTGACCCTCATCCTCCTCATTACCTCATACACAAGGTTCTTATTCTCAAGGGCTATCTCATCCCTTAGGGCTTTGAACCTACTCCACAACGCCAAAAACCTTCCCTCCCTCGCATGCTTGTAATACTCCTCTATGCACCTGAGTTCAAAATTCGGCTTTGCCTCTCCATTTTCATCAAAAAACACCCTCTTTGACCTCAAATGCTTGGCAACCTCCTCCCGAAACTCCACAGGCACATGATAAAAAGCCACCTGCCTGTAAAGTTTCAAAATCTCCCCCTTGCTCATCCCCTTCCTAATGGGCAAATTCCTCTCAGGATAGTAAAAGCCAAGATACACCGACCCATTCTTTATCTCTAACACCACCTGACAATCCTGCGGGTCTACGCTTCTTGGCAACCTCGCCTTGCCTATCACCCTCCTCCTATACCTAAACTCCACATAATCTCCATTGAACCTCACCAACGCCCTGTATTTCGCCCTGTAAGGCACATACAGCCCTTCCCTGCCCTCAGACCTCTTCACTGCCTCCGCAAGCGAATACCCAAACTCCTTCCTGTTCTCCTCAAACGCCCTCCCCTTAGCCACCAACAACCTCCTCAACAACCCCATCACCTCCAATTGCCCAAACTCAAACTCCAACCTAAACATCCTTCCTCACCTCCTTCAGGGTATAATTTTAGCTAAAATTACCTGAATATCAAGGCTTACCTCCGCCGCAAGGCTAATTATACCCTAAAGTGAGGAAATTATCAACAGTTTTAGAGAAAACTTTCCTCAGTATACGAGTAAAGCGGTGGGAGTATAATAAAAACATGCCCAAAGACGACTGGCGGATAAAAGGAGGACGGCGGAAAGGCAAGAAAGCCCTAAAGTATGCAGACCTTTTATGGGGAGACGAAAAGAAAAGAAACATTACCTTAGAAGATCTGTGCAGATGCTGGAACTTGAACAGGCTTCTCAAAGAGGGAGAACTTCAGCTGGGTATGGAGGTCTTCAGTCAAAAAGAAAGATACAAACTTTCCCACTCCCAGCAAATGACATTCTACTACGCTTACCTTGTCTTCAAAGATTGGGCTAACAAAACCCAAAAGCACATAAATGGAAAAGCCCTCGCTAAACTTATCCAATACCTCATGGCTATAACTTTAGTCCAAAACGCCAAATTCTGCACTT
>WYEK01000064.1 GCA_009903855.1 Thermocrinis sp. | reverse complement strand
TTTCTAAGGTTTTTATTATTGCCTCTGCGGGTGGTTTCACCGGCGGCTGAAAGCCCGTGCCAAAGATGGCATCTACAATAAGGTGGTAATCTTCCAAGGGTGGAAGCTCCTTCAGAGGCTCCACTCCTAAAGCCCGCAGGAGGTTGAGTTGAAATAGTGCATCTCCCTTTACCTCACCAAACACAAGGAACACATCCACCCGATAGCCCCAGAGTTTTAAATGCCTTGCACAGGCGAGCCCATCTCCTCCGTTGTTTCCTTTGCCCACTAACACAAGGACCTTTGAACCTTCTGGGAACCTCTGCTTGATTACCCTCGCCACCGCCAAGGATGCGTTTTCCATTAACACAAGGGAAGGAACACCAAGCTCTTGTATGGTTTTTCTGTCCGCAAGGGACATTTCCTCTGAATTGAGGACCTTCATGCTTAAAATATTACCCTATGATACTATTTGTTTTGCTACTGTTCCCCCTTTTTGTTTTTGCCCAGAGCTTTGAACAGCTTGAAAAAAGGCTTGCCCAGATCAACACAATAAAAGTTTCCTTTGTGCAAAAGACCAAATACACTTGGCGTACAAAGGAGGATGTAGCAAAAGGCTTCTTTTATGCCCAAAAGGGTGGAAAGTTCCGCATAGAGTACGAACAGCCGGAGAAGATGATTATCGTTTCCGACGGAAGGGAGGTTGTTCTTTACTATCCAGCCCAGGGCAACGCCCTAATAGACAGTATGGAGAAGAATCAATCTCCAGTGGTAGAGTCTTTGCTTTTGGTATCAAAGCCACTGGGGGAGGTCTTTGATCTGGTGGGTGAGATTGAAAGGGAAGGGAAGAACTTTTTTGTCTTAAAGCCCAAGGTTAATGACGAGTTCTTTCATAGAGTTTTGGTTCATGCGGACCGGGATGGAACGCCAAGGTTGGTTCGCATAGAGGAAAAGGATGGAACTATTACAGAGATAGAGTTTTTAGAGGTGCGCACAAACTTTAGTCCTTCGCAAGGTCTTTTTAAACTACAACTGCCATCCAATGTTAAGGTAAAAAGGGTCTACTGAGCGTATGGTTAAGGTGGAAAGGGCGACCACAGAGGACATAGAGGAATTAGCCAACATATACTTGGAGGGCTACGCTGGACTTGAGGAATACTCTTACACCCACAGGGAGGATGTGCTCGCTTACCTTAACTGGCTCTTTAGGAGGGATGTGGCGGGTGTTTTTGTGGCGGAGGTGGATGGTAAAAAGGTAGGGTTTGTGGCAGCGGACGGGAATTGGTTTAGCAAGAGGGAAGGCAAGGTGGTGGGTGCCATACACGAGCTGGTGGTTCTACCCGAGTACAGAAATAAGGGCATTGGGAAAAAGCTTTTGGAGAAAGCCCTTGAATACTTTAAGGAGAGGGGTCTGCCTCTGGCGGAGCTCTGGGTTGGTGACGAGAACATAAGGGCTATAGAATTTTATAAAAAGCACGGCTTTGAAGAGAGGGATAGGTTTAACTATTGGATCAGGATGACTAAACGGTTGGAAGATGAGGCTCGTGGTTAAAATAGGCTCAAACCTTATCCAAACAGAGGAGGGAGATATAGACCTCAGTCTCATCAGCAAGCTGGGCAGAGAAATAAAGAGGCTAAAAGCCTTGGGAAATGAGGTGGTTATAGTCTCCTCCGGTGCGGTGCTCTGTGGTCTAAAGAAGTTGAACTTAACAGAAAGACCAAAGAGTTTGGTGGAAAAGCAAGCCTTGGCGGGCATTGGGCAGGCTTATCTCATTCATCTTTACGACCTTGTCTTTTCCAACTATAAGCTGGTGCCCGCCCAGGTGCTTTTGACCTCCGATGTGTTCACCGACAAACACAAGTTTGAGAACGCTAAGAATGCCTTGGAAAAGCTCTTGGAGGTGGGTGCGGTGCCAGTGATCAACGAGAACGATGCGGTGGCTGTGGAGGAGCTTCTCTTTGGCGACAACGACTTTCTTGCGGTGCATACCGCCTTTATGCTTCAGGCGAACCTTTTGGTGATCCTATCTACCGCAGGGGGGCTCAGAGACCACCAAGACCAAGTGATTCCCTTTGTGGAGGATGTGGATTCAGCCTTTGCCTTTGTTAGAGGGGTCAATTCCACCTACGGCACCGGCGGAATGCTCAGCAAACTTACCGCCACCAAGATTGCGGTCCGTTTGGGAATTCCGGTGGTCATAACCGGAAAGGAAGACTCCTTGGAGGAGATCCTACAGGGCAGGACAAAGGGTACCTACTTTAAGCCTCTACCTCCACCAAGGCAGGGCAAAAAACTGTTGGCTATGGTGGAAAAGCCAAGGGGTGCCCTTTACATAGATGAGGGTGCCTTTAAGGCCCTCAAATCTGGCAAAAGCCTGCTTCCTGCGGGTATAAAGAGGGTGGAGGGTAGCTTTCAGCGTGGTGATGTGGTGGTGATCTATACGGAGGATGGTCTGCTGGTGGGCAAGGGCAAAACCAACTTTTCCTCTGAGGAGCTAAGGAGGGTTCTTGGAAAGAAGGGGGAGGAGGTTAGGCGTATTTTGAAGACCACCAAAGAGGAGGCGGTGCACAGGGACTATATGGTGGTGTTTTAAAGTAGCCTTTGGGCAAGGGTAAGGTCCTCTGGGTATGTGATCTTTATGTTAGTGGGCTCGCCCATAACCACACCTACCCTGTAGCCATACCTTTCCAAAAGCATGGCGTCATCCGTGGCAAAAAAGCCTTCGCTCCTTGCCCTAAAGTGGCATTCCAAGAGAACCTTTCTTAAGAAGGCTTGAGGTGTTTGTGAATGCCAAAGACCTGTCCTGTCAATGGTTCTTATCACCATACCTTCCGAGACCTGCTTTAGGGTGTCCCTGACGGGTAGGGCACAGATCTTTCCTTCAAAGTCTCCGAGCTCAGACACCTTTAAAAAGAGCTCTCTGCTGGCAAAGGGTCTGGCACAGTCGTGAACGATCACTATATCTCCCTCCGCCTCCAGGATGCCCTCAAGGACAGAGTCCTGTCTTTCCTTTCCTCCCGCTACCTTTTTAACCTTTGGTGGCACCTTTATCTTTTGCAGGTCCTCCTCCGGCAATACTAAGATAACCTCCTCAAAGAGGTCCAATACCTTCTCCAAAGAGTGCATGTAAAGGGGCTTTCCACCAAGTAGAATATACTGCTTTTTTGTGCCAAACCTACTTCCTTCACCTCCCGCAAGGAGTATAACGCTCCTTTTCATACCAGGTTCAAAAGCTCTCTGAGTTTTTTGACCTCATCCCTCAGCTTTGCCGCCTTCTCAAACTCCCACCTTTTTGCACACTCCCACATCTCCTTTTCCAGACGGCTGATCTTTTCTATGAGGTCTTCCTCGCTCTTTATGTCCTTGGGTAGCTTTAACGGTAGGCGCACATAGTCCAGCTCCTCTATGGCTAAGAGTTCCTTTACGGGCTTTACTATACTCTTGGGAGTTATTCCGTGCTCTCTGTTGTATTTCTCTTGAATTTCTCTCCTTCTGTTGGTTTCCTCTATGGCCTTTTGCATGGAAGGGGTTATACGGTCCGCGTAAAGGATGGCTTTGCCGTTTATGTTCCTTGCAGCCCTTCCTATCATCTGAATGAGCGATGTGTAGCTTCTCAAAAAGCCCTCCTTGTCTGCCTCCAAAATGGCAACCAAAGAGACCTCGGGCAAGTCTAAGCCTTCCCTAAGCAGATTAACTCCCACTATCACATCAATGCTTCCCTCTCTCAGCTCTTTTACTATCTTTGCCCTCTCTATGGCGTCAAGTTCTGAGTGCATATACTTGGCTTTTATGTTCCTCTCCTGAAGGTATTCGGATACCTCCTCTGCGAGCCTTTTGGTGGTGGTTAGCACAAGTGCCCTCTCTTTTCTCTTCTTTCTTTCCTGAATTTCTCTGACCAGGTCCTCCAACTGCCCTGCGGTGGGTCTAACTTCCACCTGTGGGTCCAAAAGTCCCGTAGGTCTGACGATCTGCTCCACCACTACACCTTTACTTCTTTCTATCTCCCACGGTCCTGGTGTGGCGGAAACGTATATGGCTTGGTTGATCCTCTCCAAAAACTCTTCAAACTTTAGCGGTCTGTTGTCTAAGGCGGAGGGCAATCTCCAGCCATACTCCACCAGTTTTTCTTTGCGGGACCTGTCTCCGTTATACATAGCCCTTATTTGGGGAATGGTTACGTGGGACTCGTCTATTATGAGCAGAAAGTCCTCGGGGAAATAGTCAAGCAAGGTGTAGGGAGGTTGTCCCGGCTGTCTGCCTTCAAAATATCTGGAGTAGTTCTCTATTCCTTTGCAGTGTCCAAGTTCTCTGATCATTTCTATATCGTGCATAGTTCTCTGATAGAGCCTTTGGGCTTCTACGAGCCTTCCCTGATCCTTGAACCACTTTACCCTCTCGTGCAGGTCCCTCTCTATCTGCTCTAAGGCAGACTCTATGATGTCCCGGGGTGCTATGTAGTGGGATGCGGGGAAGAGCACCACCTTTTGGAGTTCCTTTAGCTTGTTTCTGTTGAAGGCATCCAAAAGGCTTATGCTCTCTATTTCGTCGTCCCAAAACTCCACCCTGATAATTTGGTCCTCCATGTCGGAGGGGATGATCTCCAAGGCAGAACCTCTGAAGGAAAAGGTTGCCCTCTTTATGGAGTAATCGTTCCTTTCGTACCCTATCTCCACCAGCATCCTTGCCAGCTTGCTTTGGCTTATCCTTTTTCCCACCTCTAAGGGTATTCTCATAGAGTAGTAGGCGTGGGGCGAGCCAAGTCCGTATATACAGGAAACAGACGCCACTACAATTACATCCCTCCTCTCCAGAACCGCTATGGTGGCGGAGTGTCTGTAGCGTTCCAGTATTTCGTTTATGGATGCGTCCTTTTCTATGTACAGGTCCTTCTCGGGTATGTATGCCTCCGGCTGGTAGTAATCGTAATAAGAGATAAAGTATTCAACCCGGTTGTGAGGGAAAAGCTCTTTTAATTCTCTGTAGAGCTGTGCAGCGAGGATCTTGTTGTGGGCAATTATAAGGGTAGGCTTTCCATATTTGGCTATCACATTGGCTATGGTGAAGGTTTTTCCTGTGCCGGTGGCACCAAGGAGCACTTGGTCCTTTACACCCCGCAGGAGGTTGTCCAAAAGTTCCTCAATAGCCTTGGGCTGGTCTCCCGCAGGCTTTAAGTTGGTGGAAAGCCTAAAGGTCTCCTCCGTTTGAACCATCTTTTAATAAATTATCCCTTACCCGCATCCCTTGCCACACCCCTTTTACTGCCCTGTAAAAACTCCACTAACTTCTTGACCTCAAGACTGTCTGGGAACTCGCTGAGGACTTTTTCTATGGCCTCCTTCCTCAAAAGACCGCTTCTAAAGAGTATGCGGTAAGCCCTCTTTAGAATGTTTATGGTTTCCTTTGAAAAGCCCCTCCTTTCCAAGCCCACGGTGTTTATGCCGTAAAGGTGGGCATGCTGTCCGGATGCTCGGGTAAAGGGTGGCACATCCAAAGAAACTCCAGACACACCACCAACCATGGCATAGTCTCCTACCCTCGCCCACTGATGTACTGCGGATAGCCCACCTATGAAGGCGTACTCCCCTACCTCCACATGCCCACCCAGGGTAGCACAGTTTGCCATTATGGCTCCCCTTTTCACCACACAATCGTGGGCTACATGGGTGTACGCCATTAGCATAACATCGTCCTCTATAATGGTCTTTCCGGTCCCAAAGGGTGTGCCCCTGTGGATGGTGGCGTACTCCCTTATAAGCACCCTGTTGCCTATTATCACTTCCGTATCTTCCCCTTGGTACTTCAGATGCTGAGGCTCCTCTCCTATTATGGCACCGTCGTAGATTTTGCAGTTTTCCCCGATTTGGACCCTTCCCTTTATGCTGACCCTTGCACCTAACTTGGTGCCTCTGCCTATTCTGATGCTTCCCTCCAACAGGCAAAAGGGACCTATCTCAACATCCTCTTCCAATTGCACATCTCCCAAAAGGATCGCAGTTGGATGAACCTTTATCATCGGATCACTCCCAAAAGAAATTTTCTAAGCAGGTTTAAAGCCAGTTGGGTTGCCAAAAAACGGTTTTCGTTCCTGCCAAGTTTGAGCACGTGCCTTTCCACTATAACTTCCTTGTCTGTGCTCAAGGCTATGTAGGTCAGGCCTACAGGCTTTGTGGGGGTTGCTCCAGAGGGACCCGCTATGCCAGTGATGGCAATGGAGATGTCTGCGTCCGTTTCCTCCAGTGCGGATATGCACATAGCCCTGCAAACCTCCTCAGAAACCGCACCGTGCTCTTGCAAGAGCTCTCTTTCTACGCTCAAAAGCTTTGTTTTTAGTTCATTGGAATAGACCACAAATCCTCCCAAAAAGTATTGACTACTGCCCGGCACGTTCACAAGCCTTGCAGACAAAAGCCCACCCGTGCAACTTTCTGCAACCGCAAGCTTTAGCCCTTTTTCTCTTAAGAGCTCTCCCACTACTTCCTCCATCTCCCTTTTGTCATCCGCATAAACATAAAAGCCAAGCTCTTGCCGTGCCCTCCTCCAATCCTCCTCCCTGTCAAAATATATGTCTATACCACCCAACCATTCGTACACCCTTGGATAGTTGAGTTTTTCCCTCTCCAAGCCAAAAGTCCTCAAAATATAGCCCTCTTTAAAGGAACCCTCACACACTCCCACCCTCATTCCAAAACCTCAAACCTGTAATAGGGCTCTTTGGCAAAACTTCCCACGCTGTGCCCAGGGTCAAAGGGCTGAAACTCCTCAAAGGAAAGAGGCACATAAACTACATCCTCCGCCACGTTGGGTGTGATAACCACTTCAAACTCTTTTCCCCTTAGGGTTAGTCTGTTATTCACTCCCAGCTTTCTTGCGGTTTTTTCCGACATGTATGCCCTTTGGTACCTTTCTATGTTGTGGATCCAAGGGTTCCAGTGTCCAAGCTCATCCACCAAACCGTTGGAGGTGTAAAGCACTATTCCTTCCTTTAACTGCCCACTTGCAGACTGTTCTTCAAGGGATGGCAGTTCTAAAGGTGTCCCCTCAAAACCGGGCTCCACCCTTAAAAATTCCTCCACCTTTACCTCAATCCCAAACACTTCTCCCAAAAATGCGTAGGGAACTACCGCACCCTCCGGCTTTTTTATAGCCTGTGGGCAAAAGTAAACCCTTCCAAAGCTGTTTCTGTATGCTATAAAGTCCCTCTCAGAAAAGTTGGCACTGCCCACCACAAGGGTAGAATACTGGGAAGTCAAGTTTGGAAATAGGGTAAAATGCACCGAAAACTTCTCTTTTATTCTTTCCCTTATCTCCTGCGGAAGCTGAACCAACGGATTTCCAAAGAACACAAAGCTATCGTAATCATCTATGCTATCCACAAGCTTTCTCAGTTCCTTGGCGGGCAGTGGCATAAGGTCTCCCACAAAACTGTAATCCACCCCAAAGCGTTTTTTCAGCTTATAAAGGATGTTGAGAACTTGGTTTCTGAAGGGTGATGCAAGGAGGTCTGTGCCCACCAGGAGGAGAGTTTTTACAAGGTGCATTGCTTTCTTTAGTTCCACCACCAGAGGGTCTGTGTGCTCTGGCTCCAGAAGGCTGTTCATAAAAGAAAGCTGTTTTATTGGGTTCAAAAGCACTTGCCTTTTGGCTTTGGCACACAGGGTAGCATACCGAGAGCTAACGCAAACAAGGTGGGCAGACCTTTCCACCGCATCCACCAGATATCTCATAGACATAACCTCAGAGAATACAGGTTCTGCCTCCCAACCAATTATGAGCATATAGTTCTGCCATTGGTTGAAGAAGACCTCCGAAGGATTGTAGCCCAGCACGGGTGCATCCACAAAAACATCCCCCAACTGCCTTGCCAAAAGGTACTCCTCAAGGCTTGAAAGATGCCTGTCTAAAACTATGGCGACTTTCCCTCTAAGGCGTTCTCTTATTAGCCCCTTGGCTTGTTCTTGGGAGATGTTTAAAAGTTCTTGCTCCTGCCACAAGTAGAAGCCCAGTAGCCGGAGAGGATTTTGTACAACCTCTTGCAGTAAGGTTATACCTTTGCTACAGAGGCTTCCCATACCCTTTGGGTCTGCAGGGTGTCCATAAAGGTCTACGGGCTTTCCTTGTGCCTTATACAGCACATACCCGCACCCACAGCCACATCCTGCACACTGGCTAACTATTTGCTCTTCAAAGGGTTTTCTTGTTAATGGAATAGAAGGTGGTGTCATTGTAAGGAGTAAATTTTAATATACATTATGCCTTCAATAGCTTAAATCGTATATTTTTAACTACTTAGCAGACTTTGCCAACTCCACCGCTTTTTTGGCACCGTCCCACATGTCCTCCGCAGTTATGAAGTTCAGTCCAGATTCTGAGAGAATTCTTTTACCTTCTTCCACATTAGTACCTTCCATCCTAACCACCACCGGCACCCTTATCTCCACCATCTTTGCCGCTTCAACGAGTCCATTGGCAAGCCTGTCGCACCTCAGAATACCACCAAATATGTTTATAAACACTGCCTTTACATTCTTGTCTGCCATCAGGATCCTGAAGGCGTTGGCGATCTGTTCCACATTGGCACCACCACCCACATCCAAGAAGTTTGCAGGCTCACCACCCGCCAGCTTGATTATGTCCATAGTAGTCATGGCAAGCCCCGCACCATTTACCATACAACCTATGTTTCCATCAAGCTTTATGTAGTTTAGGCTGTAAGTTTTTGCCTCTACTTCCAATGGGTCCAGCTGGGTTAGGTCCTCCATCTCCGCCAGGTCCTTGTGCCTAAAGAGGGCGTTGTCGTCAATTTCCACTTTGGCGTCCAAAAGAACAAGCTTACCGTCCTTTGTAAGTACCAAAGGATTTATCTCCACAAGGCTGGCATCCAACTCCTCATAAGCCCTATACAAACCCAGGGCAATTTTTACAAAATCGTTGACTGGCAAACCCAGTTTAAAGGCAAGTTTTCTTGCCTGAGAGGGCATGAGACCAAGGTCTGGGTCAATGTGTAGCATGTGAATGGCTTCCGGCTTTTCCTTTGCCACCTCTTCAATCTCCATACCACCCTCCGCAGAAGCCATCAGCACAGGCTTAGAGACAGACCTGTCTAAGGTTATGGAGAGATAATACTCCTTCTCTATGGGCGTTGCCTTCTCTATCCAAACCCTGTTTACGGGCTTTCCATCGGGGCACTGAAAGGTCTTTAGCACCTTTCCAAGCATACCCTCCACCGCAGCTTCAAGCTCTTCCATGCTTTTTACCAGTTTTACACCGCCTGCCTTACCCCTTCCACCGCAATGCACTTGGGCTTTAACTACCAATGGAAATTCACCGAGCTCTTCTGCCGCCTGCTTGGCTTCCTGCAAACTGAAGGCTACCTTACCCTCTGGAACAGGAAGGTTGTATTTTTTTAGAATTTCCTTTGCTTGGTGCTCGTGTAGCTTCATGCTTACCCCCTAAGAAAGTTTGTTAAATTATACCACTGTTGGCTTAAAATTTTCCCCTATGGAATTTCCTAAGCTAAGACCCAGAAGGTTGAGGTTATCAGAAAACATAAGAAGGCTCGTCCGAGAGACCCGGCTTACCCTTGACGATCTAATATACCCCATCTTTGTCAGGTACGGAGAGAACATAGTGGAAGAGGTCCCATCCATGCCCGGCGTTTATCGCTACAGTGTGGACAAAGTTGTGGATGCGGTAAAGGAGGTCAGAGACCTGGGCATACCCGCCATCATACTCTTTGGAATACCCGAGCACAAGGACGAAGTAGGCTCCGACACTTGGAGCGAGCAAGGTATAATCCAGAGGGCTCTCAGAAGGATCAAAAAGGAAGTGCCCGAGATGTATGTAATAACCGATGTATGCTTCTGCGAATACACCACTCACGGGCACTGCGGTGTGATAAAAGGTCATACTGTGGATAACGACCTAACCCTTGAGAACTTGAAAAAACAGGCAGTTTCCCACGCAGAGAACGGTGCGGATATGGTAGCACCTTCGGGCATGATGGACGGTATGGTTCAAGCCATAAGGTCTGCCCTTGACTCTGCAGGTTATACTCACATTCCAATAATGGCATACTCTGCCAAGTTTGCCTCCGCCTTCTATGGTCCCTTCAGAGATGCGGCAGAATCTGCCCCCGCCTTTGGAGACAGGAGAAGCTACCAGATGGATCCTGCCAATGCAAGGGAAGCCCTAAAGGAGGTGCTTTTGGACGTCCAAGAAGGCGCAGACATAGTTATGGTAAAGCCCGCCTTGGCATACCTTGATATAATAGCCAAAGTAAAAGAAGCCACACTTTTACCAGTCTGTGCCTACAACGTTAGCGGAGAGTACGCCATGATAAAGGCTGGTGGGAAGCTCGGCTGGATAGATGAGGAAAAGGTGATGATAGAAACTTTAATATCCATAAAGAGGGCTGGGGCGGACATGGTCATAACTTACTTCGCAAAGGATGTAGCAAAGCTCATAAACAAGGGCTTAATTTGAATGCTATTCTTCTATAACCTTAGGGAGTTTTTAAAAGTACTGTTACTCCTCAGTTTGGTTTTTAGCCTTCTTTTGAGTCTTTACTCCTTGGTGGATGTCCTACTCCTATACAAAGTGTCTGCACCACACATAATCCCAAAGGCTATACTAATAACAGTATTCTCAAGCTTTTATTACACCGCACCCATCTTAAATTGCCTTGCCCTGATGATCTATATGAGAAGGGTGTTTAAAAAATCTTATGACAGGCTTTCTTACTCTTTTGGTCTATCGCCGTTGAGATTTTTTATGCCTGTTTTGATGGCTTCTTTAATTCTTTCCCTTTTACAGCTTGCTTTGAGCTACAGTTTTTATCCAAAAATCTTTAAAAATGCCTACGCAATTGAGAGGGAGTTCAAGAAGGGAAAGGCAAAAGAAGAGCTTGTTTTAAACAACTTTTGGCTTAGCCTTGGAGAAGGAGAAAAAAGGTCTTACGTAAGAATAGGCTTTGCAAACCTGATGGATGGTAGGGTTTATGATGTCTTCTCTGTGTATTTGCAGGGTAATTATATATATGGCGTGCTCTACGCTAAAGAAGGACTATGGAAAGATAGAAGTCTAACACTTATTGGAGCAGAAAGGAGTTATTTTGATAGCGGATTGAAGGAAAAGAAGGATATAACCTTGGAGTTTATATCTGTAGATGATGCAAAAGCCTTCGGAGAAAAATTAAACCACTTAAGGATGGATAAACTGATTTCCCTATACTCTTTGGCAAGTTCCTTGGGAATGAATAAGGATGTCTATCTGGCGGAGCTCTTGTTAAGGCTCGTTATCAGCCTATCTGTGCTCGCACTTACTTTACCCTTAGCCTACCACCTTTTAAAGGAGCGTAGCTTTCTAAAGCCATCTATGTTTTTTCTTCTTTACATAGCCCTTTACATACTTAGCCTGAACCTTATAAAAATCACTGCCCAGGAGCTGGGACGTAGTCCCCTTTTGGGAGCCTTGCCCTTTTTTGTGCTTGTTTTACTCTCCTTCAGAAGCCTTTACTATCTGGGCAAAGGGTTCAGGGTCTAAGCTGGCGGTTCCCACCAAAAGACCATCCACATCGGGCATGGAAAGAAAGTCTTTGGCGTTCTTTGGGTTTACACTGCCTCCATACAGAACTCTAACTTCTCCCAAAAACTCCTTTATAAACCTATGGACAAATTGGGCATCCTCCGGCGTGGCGGGCGTTCCTGTGCCTATTGCCCAAACGGGTTCATAGGCTATGTCAATCTTGCCCGCCAAATCCTCCAGACCGGACAATCCAAGCTTCAGCTGGCTTTCCACCACCTTTAAGGTCATGCCTGCATTTCGGTCCTCTATCTTTTCCCCCACACAAAGGATGGGTCTTAGTCCATTTTCCAAGCAGGCTATAACCTTTTTGTTTATCATCTCGTCAGTTTCTCCAAAGAGCCACCTTCTTTCTGAGTGCCCCACTATAACATAAGACACACCAAGTTCCTTTAGCATACTAAGGGATATTTCTCCCGTAAAGGCTCCCTTTTCCTCATAGTGGCAGTTTTGGGCTCCGAGCTTTATATGACTATCCTTCAGCATTTCTCCTGCCACACAAA
>WYEK01000093.1 GCA_009903855.1 Thermocrinis sp. | reverse complement strand
TTGGATACGTAGAAAGGGCAATCCTAAGGTTGGCAACTGCAGAGCTTTTATACGCAAAGATTAAAAACCCAAAGGTAGTTATCAAAGACTACATGAACATAACCAACAAGTATGCGGGAAGCAAACCTAGCAAGTTTGTAAACGGAATAATTTCAAAGATCCTAAAGGCGAGTTAAACCTTCTCCTTGTTTACCTCCTCGCCCTTAACCTCTTTTACCTTCTTTTCTTCCTCGGTCTCGCCGGCGAGGGCCTTCTTAAAGTTCCTTATGCCTTCTCCCAAACCTCTGCCCACCTCGGGCAACCTTGACGCTCCAAAGAGTAAAAAGACTATGAGAAGTATTACCAACAGCTCCGTCAAATTGGGCATGTGAAGCATATTCTTACCTCCTTGAATATGATTTTAACCACTCTATGGTTTTTTTCAAGCCATCCCTCAGAGAAGTTTTTGGCTCCCAGCCCAAAAGGTTCTTCGCCTTTGTAATATCCGGACATCTTCTTTTTGGGTCATCCTCTCTTGCCTCCAGAATCTGTATGGGAGAGTTGGAATTGGTAAGCTCCACCACCAGCTTTGCGAGGTCAAGGATGCTTATCTCCTCTGGGCTACCCAGGTTTATCACCTCTCCCTCTATCCCATCCTTGATGGACGCTCGGAATATGCCCTCCACCATGTCCTCTACGTAGCAAAAGCTACGGGTTTGGGTGCCCCCTCCGTGGACTGGTATAGGCTCGCCCCTCAGTGCCTTGTCCAGAAAAGTGGGCACCACCCTACCATCTCCTATCCTCATCCTCTCACCGTAGGTGTTGAATATTCTCAAAATCCTAACGTCCACCCCATGCTCCCGGTGATAAGCCATACACAGGGCTTCCGAAAATCTTTTGGCTTCCGAGTAGACGCTTCGGACACCTACCGGGTTCACATTGCCCCAGTAATCCTCCCTCTGTGGATGCACTAAAGGGTCCCCATATACCTCCGAAGAGGATGCAAACACATAACGGGCGGACTTCAGCTTGGCAAGTCCCAAGGTGTTCAGCGTTCCCAAAGAATCCACCTTCATGGTATGTATGGGATGGTTGAGATAATCCACCGGAGACGCAGGGCACGCAAAGTGAAGGATAATGTCCAGAGGACCTTCTATGTATATGTAATTGACCACGTTGTAGTGGATGAACCTAAACCTCGGGTGTCCCAAAAGATGGGCTATGTTGTCGGGACTGCCAGTGATGAAGTTGTCCATGCCTATAACTTCAAAGCCCTCTGCCAAGAACTTATCGCAAAGATGAGAACCAATAAAGCCCGCGCACCCCGTTATCAAAACGCGCATTGATGATATTTTAAATTCATTCCCACCGTTGAAAAGTAATGGGATAAGGTTAAAATCTCTACCTTGTGAGAGTTATTATCATTTTACTTTTGGAGGTGTTTCTGATGGCTTACGCCCTTGCGGTGCAAGATTTGGCAAAGTATAAACTTAAAAACGGTGCTATCTTGGTGGTAAAACACAGAGATGACACAGAGGCGGTTTCTTTGCAGGTTTGGTTCAAGGTGGGCTCCATAGAAGAGAACTACCAACAGAAGGGCATGGCACACTTTTTGGAACACATGCTCTTTAACGGTTCTGAAAAGTATCCTTACGGAGAGATAGACAGGTTGGTGGAGGGCATGGGTGGTAGGATGAACGCGGGCACATCCAAGGAGTACACCTTTTACTACATAACCGTAGCAAAGCCCTATTGGAAGCCCGCCCTTGAGATTCTCTACCAACTCACCCAAAAGCCCTTGCTCTCTGAGGATATGGTGGAAAAGGAAAAGCCCATAGTTATAGAGGAGCTAAGAAGGGGCAAGGATGACCCTATAAACCTTCTTTGGGAAGAGTTTGAAAAGCTGGTCTATAAAGCTTCTCCCTACAGGCACCCCATCATAGGCTACGAAGAGACCATAAGCAAGTTCACAAGGGAGAGCCTTTTGGAGTTCTTTCGCAACTATTATCAGCCCCAGAATATGGTAATAGTAGTGGTGGGCGATGTGGAGCCCTCGGAGGTTAAAAGCTTTGTGGAGGAAACCTTTGGTAAAGAGGCCGGAAAGCCCGTAAAAAGAGCCCAGTATGTGCCAGAGCCCGAGCAGTTGGAAAACCGCTTTAAGGAGATAAAAGACAAAAGGTTAGAGAGGGCATACTGGATCATAGGTTGGAGGGTAATGCCTGTGGCGGTAAAAGACTACTACGCCCTTTTGGTGCTGGACCAGATCCTCGGAAACGGCAGGACGTCCCTTTTCTACAAAGAACTGGTGGAAAAGGGGTTAGTGTATTCTGTATCCTCGGGAGACTTTGCAAGACCAAGGGATAACCTTTTTGTTATCTCCGCCAGCTTTGAGCCAAGCAGGTATAAAGAGGTAAAGGAAAGAGTAATGCAGATTTTGCGGGAGCTCCCTCAGACCCTGACCGACGAGGAGGTGCAAAAGGCAAAGCAAAGGATTATAAACTCGGAGGTCTTTGCCCTTGAGAGGGTCCAAAGGGAAGCCTATTACATTGGATACTCCCTGACGGTGGTGGGACTTTTGGACTACTACCTTTACTTTGAAAGCAACATAAGGTCCGTCAGAAAGAAGGATGTTCTGAATGTGCTGGAAAAGTACATACTCAGCAAGCCTTACTCGGAAATCTTGATGGTGCCAGAAAAATGAGCGTCTTTCTTCTTATAATTTTTTTCCTTTTTAGTTTATCCTACGGAGGTGCAAAGTTGAAAGAGGTAAATTTAGAAAACGGTGTAAAGTTGATCATAAAGGAGACAAAGGGTAGGGGTATAGTGGCGGGTAGCATCTTCATAAAGTCTGGCACCCATGGGGAAGAGAAGAGGGGAACCTCAAACCTTATGGCAAGGCTTTTGACCAAGGGGACAAAAACCTTTAGCTCCTATGATATTGCCAGTGCCTTTGAGGACTGGGGCGGTAGCATAGAAGCCTCCACCGCAGACGATTACATCTACATTAACTTCTCCACAAGACCGGAGGGGCTTGAGCAGGGGCTAAGGGTGATAGAGAGCATTCTTCTGGAGCCCACCTTTCCAGAGGAACAGCTACAGGTGGAAAAAAGAAGGGTCATAGCAAGCATAAGGTCCCGAAGGGAAGATGGCTTTGAGCTTGCCATGGAAAGGCTCAGGCTGATAACCTACAGGGGAACATCTTATGAAGTGGCTCCCGAAGGAAGGGAGGAGGATGTGGAAAAGGTAGAGAGGGAAGACCTAATAAAAAGATGGCAACAGGTTCTGAAGGGTAAAAACGTTGTTGTAGCTGTGGTGGGAGATATGCCCTTGGAAGAGTTGGAAAAAAGGTTTAGGGCTGTCTTTTCCAAGTTGCCCTCCGGCGAGTTCAACCTTAGGGCGGAGGATAAGCCCATAAAGGAGAGCTTGGTGGAAAGGGTTCAAAGGGAAGGTGCCCAGGCAACCATTTTGTGTGCCTTCGAGGGCGTTCCACTGAATAGCCCGGACTTTTTCGCCCTTAGGGTTCTAAATAGTATACTGGGAGACGGCATGACTTCTAAACTCTTTAGTGAGCTCAGAGAAAAGAGGGGATACGCTTACGCTACTTACTCTATGTTTCCCATAAAGTTGTACTCTCCGAGGGTCTTTGCATACATTGGCACTTCTCCGGACAAAAAAGAAAGTGCTCTAAAGGACCTGCTTTGGGTGGTGCAGGAGGCAGAGATCACCAATGAGGATTTAGAGCTCGCCAAGAAGAAGATCATAGGTGGCTATCTTTTGGACAGACAAACCAGAGGCAGACAAGCCTTCCAATTGGGCTTTTGGGAGGTAATGGGCTTTGGTTACAAAATGGACCAAGAGTACGTAAAACACATAGAGAATGTACGTCTTGAGGATGTCTTAAAAGTAAGGGAGAGCCTAAAAAAAGCCCATCAATGCGTGGTGGTGGAGCCTTAGGTGAGCTTAATCACAGCATGCCTTATTTGGGAGTATATCTTTAACTAAACAATGGTTGAAATTCCTTTGGAGCTAACCCAAAAATGTGTGAAGTGCGCCCTGTGTAAGTCGGTATGCCCTACCTATCCCTACATCCAAGAGGAGGCAGGCTACGCAAGGGGAAGGCTCGTCTTGGCAGAAATGCTTCTCAGTGGTGAGCTCAAAGACGAAGAAGCATACAAGCACCTGGACCAGTGTGCCATGTGTAGAAGGTGCGAGTGGGTCTGTCCCAACGGAGTGGAGTATAAAGAAATCGTAGCTACCGTCAGAAATACTCAAAGGAAATCCTTCGTTAAATCCGCCGGGTTAAAAAGCTTGGAGCTTTTACAATCGGAAGTAGGGCGAAAGGTAATCAAGCTAACGGGTAAGCTGATGGAAAAGTTGCCCTTTGAGGAGGTAAAGGTGCCCTTTCCCACCGGTGCGGTAAAGTTTATGCCAAAGCCGGATGGAAAAGCCTTTAGCCTGAGGGGAAAGACCTTTAAGGCTGAGCAAGAAAAGGGTGTGCTTTTGTTCTTTACGGGTTGTATGATAGACGCCTTTTACTCAAGGACAGGGGAGAACGTTATAAAGCTTATGAACAAGGCAGGCTGGACGGTGGTGGTGCCAGAGGATATTAAATGCTGTGGTGCTCCCCATTACTATTCGGGCGACAAAGAAGCCTTTGAAAGATTGAAAGAACACAACCTGAAAGAAATGGAAAAATACCAGTTTGATGCGGTGGTGGTAGCCTGTCCCACCTGCGGTGGTGCCCTCCAAGAGGACTATGGTCTAAAGAAAAAGGTATATGACTTTGCGGAGCTACTCTTTGAAAGCAACCTAACCTTTAAAGGTAAAGGAACAAAAACCACCTTTCATGTGCCCTGCCACTCTTACAGCGCCATGAAGGTAAGCGACAAAGTCTTTTATGGATTGCTAAAAAGGGTAGAGGGCGACCAGCTGATAAAAGGTGAAAAGGATAAATCCTGCTGTGGCTTTGCGGGGCTCTTTTCCATAACAAACCCTAAGCTATCCAAGAGCATACAACAGGAGAAAATTGAAGACCTAAAAAAAACGGGTGCGGAGGTGGTGCTTACCTCTTGCCCCGGTTGTGTACTAAACCTTAAGGATGGCACAAAGGCAAACAAAACCAACCAAAAAGTTATGCACCTTGCAGATTACCTGGCAGATTGTTTATAATGTTTGCCAATGCTAAAGCAAGAGGATATATTGGCAAGGAGTGTCTCCATTGAGGTAATTGGAGAGGTCCACCGTTGCAACGAGGGGGAATATTCCAAGTTCTACTGCCTACCGGTAAAGATCATCTTTGACAACGGCGAAGAAAGGGAGTACATGCTGAGGGCTCACGGAGAACCAAAAACACTGCTTGACTTTTTGGAAAACAAGAAGGGAATAAGGGACAAGATGGAAAAATCTTTCTTTCTTTTGAAAAACGGAGAGATTGTTTACGGAAGCTACCTTTTACAGTAGGTTTATGTCTTTTAGTAGGCTTTTACACTGAAATTCAAAAAACTCCTTTATTTGTTCCCAAGCCGTCTCCACCTCTTTTTGGGCTGTTTCCTTTTCCGCATCCTTAAAGTAGACAATGCCACGTAAATAGATTCCTGTGTCTATGTTGGGGTACTTAAACTTTTAACCAATGAGCTTCCTGAGACCAAACCTAAAGTTTCCCTCTGCGTATCGGTTAAACTCCTCATCGCTAACCTCAAGGGCAAACTTCCAAAAGTTTAGATTTTTATCGTCAAAGCGGTGCAAGTTTTCAAGAAAGGTCTTTTTAAGCTCTTCCCTTGAAAAAGCCATTAAGAGTTCCACAGGATTGTGATACATCATTGCCCTTATGAGAAGGTCCTCTTCGTCTTACGTCCTGTCTCATGCGTATCTTTCAAGGATGGCTTTTCTTTCAGAGGACATCACAAAAAATAGTTTAACGCCCAAATTTTTCCTTCACTATGGCTATATCCCTTTCTATCTGCTTTATTAGCTCATCCTTGGAGGAGAACTTTTTCTCTTCTCTCAAAAAACCCAAAAATTCCACCTTCAGCCTTTCTCCGCGAAGGTTTCCCTCAAAGTCCAATATATGAACTTCTAAAACCTTTGTTTTTCCGTCAAAGGTGGGTCTAAAGCCGTAGTTGGCTACTCCCAAAAATTGCTCATTCACCCTTACCGCATAAACACCCTCCTTTAAACACAAGTTTTCCGAAGGTCCCAAGTTGGCGGTAGGGTAGCCGAGGGAACTGCCCCTGCCAGAACCTCTGACCACTTTTCTCTTAACCCAATAATTTTCTCCAAGATATTCACTGGCTTCTTCCAACCTTCCGCTGTGCAAAAGCCTCCTTATGTATGTGCTACTTATTATGTGCCCGTTTTTGTAAAAGGGCTCTGCAGTTTCCACTTCAAAGCCAAGCCTTTGCCCCATTTCCTTTGCCAACTCCACCTCTCCTTCCCTTCTGTAGCCAAACCGCCAGTCATACCCCACAAGAAGATACCTACACCTTAGCCTTTCAAAAAGCACATGCTTTAAAAAGTCCTCCGCCCTGATGCGGGAAAATTCTCTGTCAAAGTTTATAAAAACCACCCTGTCTATACCAAGCCTTAATATTCTTTCGACCCTCTCTAGGGGGTCCGTAAGCTCGCAGGGTTGCTGTCTGGGAGAGAGAACCTTTGAGGGATGTGGGTAAAAGCTCAGAACACAGCTTTTTAGTCCTCTCCTTTGGGCACTTTCTATTAGCTTCTTTAAAAGATACTGATGCCCAAGATGGACACCGTCAAAGACGCCCACCGTTATGGCATGTTCCTCTTCTAGCCTTTCGTAACAGGGAAGGTCCTTCAGACATTTAGAATTTACCTTTAGGGAAACTACCTTTTCCATAGCCTAAGGACCTTCTCCCAAAAGCTAATCTCCTGACTTACCTTGACCTTCTCTTCTACGATGAACCTGTCAATGTAGTCATCCAAAAGGGTAAATCGGTCGCAAACCTTCCTGAGAATGTAAGAACTGGTGCTTTTAAAGGAGGCGTTCTCTACCCTCTTGCCCAAGCCCTGAATTTCCTCCACCGTGTAGGAAAAATCGCTGTCGCCTGTTACCAGTATAGCGGTATCGTATGCGTTTTTGTATGCCAAACTCAGCATATCCGTAGCTAACATAATATCCACTTCCTTTTCCAGAAACTCTCCACTCGGAAGCCTTCTCAAATTAGCGGTTTTTACCTTTAGACCCTGCAAGGCTAACTCTTCCAAAAAACGTTTCTGCCTGAGAAAGCTCTCCCATTCCGGGGAGTTTTTCTTTAGATCCTTCTCTTGAGGCACCGCGCCGTAAAAGTAAGCCCTAACGAGCCTCCTGTCCTCTACCAAAAAGTTCACCAACTTACTGTAGTCTATCCTTATGTTCAAAGACTTTATGGCATGAAAGACGTTTGAACCATCTATAAACACAATTACCCTTTCTATCATAAAGGAAAGTTTATATCCTCCACCTTAGAAGGGCTCCAACACCATCAAATTTCTTCTGAAGGTCCTCCCTGACTATTATCTCCACAACCGCCCTCTCTTCCAAGGCAAACTCTATAACCTCATCCACTATATCCTCAACAGGATAGGGCTTTTCTTCTGTGGGACACTTAGGCTCCAACACGGGAATATTAGAGACTGGACAGAAGTAGCCAGACCTTTCAAAGTTTTCTGCCACCAAAAGGGTCTTCACATTGCCCATGTATAACTGTTCTAGGACCTTAGACAATCCCTCTACCGCAAGCCCCTTACCCTCAAGGTCCAATAGTGTATTTACGAGCTCTTCCTCCTGTTCTCTGTCTTTTTGCCACAAAAGTTCCAAGACCGCATTCCTTACGGTATGCTCCGTCGCCTCCGAAGGATTAATCCTCACATAGCCCACCAACATATTCAGTAAATAAGGATGAAGATGGTTTTCTATCTCTCTTATATCCTCTCTTATACTGCCTATAACAAGCTTGTTAAACTTGTTCTCCTTCCAAGCCTCCATCAGTGCATCGTTGGCTATTTTGAAAAGTCTGTGTTTTTCCTCCTGGATCCTCATGTGAAATCTGTACTCACCCATTCCGTGCTGGACCATATTGGGTGCAGAAGCCCTTGAGGGCATGGAGTACCTGAATGTTCCCTGCGCACCCTTTAGGGATGCACCACCGCTGTGGAACTTGTGAACCCTCGTTGCCAAAGGCTCTAAAAAGTCAGAAACCTCTCCAATGCCTTCAAAATCCATTAGGAAAAACCTAACGTGCTTTCTGTCAATCAAAAGCACACCAATAATCCCCAGTTCTTCATCTATAGCAGCAATTTCCCTTACCAAAGGATCTGGAGCTACCATAAGCCTGTTTCTGTAAGTATAGGGGAGCTTTATAGGGACGAATACTTTCTTTGCACTGCAAGAAAACAGGGCAATACCTCCACAGTTCTCCAGGTTTTCCGGCTTGCTTAAAAATTCCTCCATCTTTTCAAAGTCTTCTACCGCGGAATTGATCACATCCCTCTCCAATCCTCTAAGTTCTAAGCTTTCCTTTTGGGCTTTTACCATGTCTTTAAAAACCCTTAGATACTTCCTATCTGTTCTATCCTCTGGGGCAAGGCGCAAGTACAAGCTGGAAACAAGGTATGGTGCATACTGTTCTTTCAGCAAAATACCGAGGGCTTCTTTCAAGTTATTCATAAGCCTTCCTCCTTAAAAATCCATGGTATTTGGTCTAAACTTTCTATATTATAAACCGCCATAAAGAGCCTTTCTAAGCCCACAGAACAACCAGAAAACTCAGGAATCTTTGGTAAAGCCTGCAAAAGCTCTTCATCTATGGGAAGGTCTCTATCTTTGACCCATTCTTTCATCCTTTCCCTTACCTTTTGAGGATCTCTTTCCTCCGTCCAGCCGTTAGCTATTTCTATGCCTTTTATGTAAAGTTCAAACCTCTCCGCATAACCATCCTTCACTACTCCATACATGGCAAGCTTTGAGGGGAACTTTATTAAAAAGGTGGGCTTTTCGGAAGCTAAACGCCTCTCCAACTCCAAATAGAGCCTGTAAAAGATGGTCTCCCAGTCTTCCTTGTCGTCAAAATCATAGCCATAAGCCAGTAGATTGTTTTTTAATATCTCTTCCTCCTCAGATAAAACTATGCCCAAGTATTCTTCAAAAGCTTTCTCCAGCTCCAAAATCTGAAAGTCTTCAAAGCCAAAAAGATTTAAAAGCCCCTTCAAGTCTTCTATGAGCCCTTTGTAGTCTGTCCCAATTTTGTAAAACTCCAACATGGTGAATTCGGGTCTGTGCAATCTTCCATACTCTCCGTTTCTAAACACCTTCGTTATCTGAAACATATCTTTGGGAAAGATTGCCAGCAGTTTTTTCATAGCGTGCTCTGGAGAGGTATGTAGCCAGTAGCTTTTCGTTTGACCTCTTAAGGTAAGGTTTACCTTGAGAGGCTCTATATTGGGGTCTGCATTGGGATAGCTTTGCAAAATGGGCGTGGAAACCTCCAAGTATCCCTTTGAACGGAAGAATTGGCGTACTTTTTCCACAAAGTCCGACCAAGCGTAAAACAATTGGTGGTTCATCTTATTATTATATTCAAACCAAACACAGTATAATTCTTCTGTGTCCGCAAAGGCAAAGGTAATAGTTATAAAAAAATTTCTTGTGGGTGAGTGGGATCTGCTAGCTTACGCTTATGGAACTGTTGGGAGGTGCAAGATCTTTGTAAGAAGGGGCTTCCATCCGGAGGAATCTTACTGCGGTTTTTTTGAACCTTTTAACTTGCTGACTATAGATTATCACCAATCGGGAGACCTTCTCATCCTGAACGACCTTGTGTCTGCAAAGCTGTACTCTTACTTAGCCCTAAAGAGCTACGACCGGTTTTTGTGGATGTCCAAGGTACTTCACACCATACTAAGGTGGGTAGCTTATTACGATAGTTCTATTTTTAAACTTCTACAAACTTTTCTGCTTTTGGATGTAAAAAACCACAAAGTGTTTGATATAAAGCTAAAAGTGAGCTTGATAAAGGCTATGGGAATATATAGAAAGGTAGAAGATTCAAACCTTGCGAGTATAATAGAAAGAATTGATCAAGAAAGTTCCCTTGATAGGTTAGAAAGACTACGATTGAGTGAAAAAATCTACAGGTCTATAAACGATGTTCTTGAGGACATGCTAAAGGGCACTCTTGACTGATAGGCTCCTTTTAGTTATACTTTTCCCAAGGGGGATTGTTATGAAAAAAGCTATTTTTCTACTTATGCTAAGTTTTTCAATAGTTGGAAATACATCCCTAACAAAGTTGGGTGTGGGTGGTCCTGGGAAAGCAAGCGCAGAACCCTCGGAAATTTACTCTGACCCTTTAAAGGAGCTGGACACGGAAAAGGTGGATGAACTTATAAGAAGGGAAATGTCTGTGGAGGAAGCCTTTAGGGAGTTGGCAAACATCAAAACTGTTGATATGGTCAAGCCGGACATATGGCCCGTGGTGGGGGTTATAACCTCCGATTATGGTTGGCGTGTTATAGGTGGGCGCAGGGAGTTCCATACGGGTATAGACATATCTGCACCTTACGGCACACCGGTTAGTGCGGCTGCAGATGGTAGGGTAGTTTACGCTGGCTGGCTGAGGGGTTACGGATACACTGTCATAATCTACCATGGTTATGGCTTTGCCACGCTCTATGCCCACCTCTCAAGCCTGTCCGTTAGCTATGGAGACAGGGTGGTAAAGGCACAGATAATAGGCAAGGTGGGTAATACTGGAAGGTCCTTTGGTCCTCACTTACATTACGAGGTGATAAGATACGGTATGCGTCAGAACCCGATAGCCTATCTGCCTTAAAGGAGCCCTCTTCTTTTTAGGGCGTCTTCGTATATTCTTTTGTAGAGATGGTTCCATTCGGGTGTCCCTTCCACAATTCTCCTTGAGTAAGATTTTATTCTTTCCCTTACCTCCCTGTCTATTTCTTCCTCTTCCCTGAGGGCTTCCATCAGGATAGCCCTTATCCGAGATCTTATAATATGAGGTTCTTCGTATATTTCCACCGTGTCGTCCTCTAATATTAAATCCTTTATCATCCCTGCTATTTGGTTCATCCTCTCCCTCTTGTTTGTGTTTATGTTCATCTTCTCCGCAAGCTTGCTCCTAACAGCCTTGTAGGCGGTCCTGTAGTCTAAGCTTGCTTCCTCCACAAGATGCATCTTCTCCCTTAGAATTTCTCTCGTTCTCTCATCAAGAAGTTTTTCTTCCTCCTCTACCTTTTTGAAAATACCGATTATCTTCTTTTTAAACACATAAGGGTCCTCCGCTTCAATGATCTTCTCCTCTGTTAGCTCTTTTATAATCCTACCTGCAATGCGTTCCACTAGCTTTTCAGGCAGTCTCATAGTGTGTTAATTATATCACAAAAACCTCTCCAAAATTTCCCACACCTCTTGTGTGTATTTAGTTTCCTTGTGATTTATTATCAATGGACTTTCAACTACAAGCTTAGGATTTAGGTTCTTCACACCGGCTATGCGAACCAACTTGGCATGCTTGTCTATAAATGAGTGGAAAAACTTTAAATATGCGGGCTTTATGTTTAAATTTTCCATAATATTGCAAGCTTCCAAAAGTCTAAAGGAGGGAATAAGTAGGTTGATAAAACCTCCATCCTTCAAAATATAGGCGCTTGCCCTCAAAAAATCCTCCAGTTTTCCATAAGTTTCTGTATGGTATGGATTGTTTTCTGTTGCACTTTGTTTTGGGTAAAAGGGTGGGTTTAGAACCACACAATTTACACTCTGGGGTTTTAATTTTTTGTCTATTTCCTTAACATCCGCCTCCAAAATCTCCACACGGTGCTGAAGATGATTATTTTCAACATTTTTACGTAAGAGCAAAAGCATGGTTGGGTCCCTTTCTACGGCAAGGACCTTGCAGTGAAATTTGAGGGCTATAAGTATGGACAGGGCACCGAAACCGGCACCAAGGTCAGCCACCACATGATTCTTTTTTATACCTTTCAGGGCTGATAAAAAGAGAATTTCTATTACAGAGAGCCTATGTTGTTTTGGCTGGATAAAGCTTACCTTTCCTCGGAAAAACTCAAACTCCTTAAACCCTTCCAAACCTTTCCACTAACTCTAAGAGCGTCCTTGCCCTTTCAATTTGTTTTGTGATCTCTTCTATTTCTTCCATTGTTTGTGCGGTGGCGAGCTTTCTTGCCCACTTTTCAAACTCTTCTTTTTCTTTTCCTATATCAATTTCTCCTACGGTGTATGCCTCTTCTGCCAGTATGATCACCTTCTCAGGGGTCACGTCCACAAAGCCATAGGTTACCGCAATGCCCTCCTCTGCCTTTCCGTCAAAATACACAAGACCGGGCTTTA
>WYEK01000023.1 GCA_009903855.1 Thermocrinis sp. | reverse complement strand
GCCACCCTGGTCTTCCGGGACCCCACGGAGAATCCCACGCAGGTTCTCCAGCCTTGGCAGACTTCCACAGGGCAAAGTCTAATGGGTTTCTTTTCTTCTCGGAAGGCTCCACTCTTGCGCCCGCTTCCAACTCCTCTGGGTTCCTTTTGGAGAGTTTACCATACTCTGAAAAAGCGGACACGGAAAAATACACATCTCCACCCGATTCGTAGGCATAGCCCTTCTCAATAAGCTTGGATATAACCCCTATGATCTCTGGGATGTGTTCGCTGACGCGGGGCTCCACATCCGCTGGCCTTACACCTATAACTTCCATATCCTCGTAGTAGCTGGCTATATATCTGTTGGCTATGGTCATAAAAGGTACGCATTCACTCTTTGCCCTGTTTATGATCTTGTCATCCACATCGGTGAAGTTTCTAACAAACTTTACCTTGTATCCCAAGTGTTCAAGGTATCTCCTAAAGACATCAAAAACGATGAGGCTCCTGCCATGTCCCACATGGGAGTCATCGTAGACCGTCACACCGCAGACGTATATTTTCACTTCCGGAGGATTTATGGGCACAAACTCCTCAAGCTTTCCGCTAAGGGTGTTGTATATTTTCAAACCCATCGGTAAAAATTTTATCAGAAGAGTACTACTTCTACCAATTCTCCCCCCTTGAGCTCTTTAACACCCTCCCTAACTACCATGTAGCAGTTCGCACCGACGTAGGATGTGAGCATATGGGACTGGAGCTTTGGGGAAAAATCGCAGACAAGCTGCTGTTCCTCAAGGCTAAGGACCGCCCTAACAAACTCTCTTCTTTCTGGATCCTTTCGGGAAAAGTCCCTTTTGAGCTTTGCCCAAAGAGTTTTGGGCATATAATCCTTGGCGGACTGCATCTTCAAGAGGGAGGGCTTTACTATGAGGTCAAAAGCCATAGCACAGGAGACAGGATTTCCCGGAATACCAAAGAAGAGCCCCTTGCCCTCTTTGTAAGTGCCAAAAAGTATGGGCTTGGCAGGCTTTATTCGGACTTTATGAAAGTGCACCTTTACACCCACCTCTTCCACGAGGGTTTTTATGTAGTCCCTATCTCCCATAGACACACCACCGGTGGTTATAAAAACGTCGTAGTCTTCAAGCTGAGAAAGGACTTTTTTCAGTCTATCTGGCTCATCGGGAACTATACCAAGATAATGGGGTTCTCCCCCTGCAAGGGAAATACCCGCCATAAGGGTGTAACCGTTGGACGTTCTTATCTGGGAGGGTTTTGTGATGGGTTCTCCCAAGTCCTTTATCTCATCTCCGGTGGACAGTACTGCAACCCTTGGCCTTCTTGATACCTCCACCTGAACCTTGTTTAAAGAAGCCAAAAGGCCTATCTCGTAATGCCGTAAGATAGTTCCCTTCTGTAAGACTACCTCTCCAGCCTTTAGTTCCTCGCCCTTTCTTCTTATGTTTGCTCCTTCTTTGAAGGCTTCCTTTATTAAAACCTTTCCATTTTTTGCCTCCGTGTATTCTACTGGCACCACCGCAGTGGCACCCTTTGGGATAGGCGCCCCTGTAAAGATCTTAACTGCACAGCCCTTTGGAAGTTCAAAAGTCTCCTCTGCGCCTGCGGGTATCTCCCCCACCACCGAAAGCTCCACCGGTGCATCTTTGATATCCTCCCATTGGACTGCGTATCCATCCATGGCGGAGTTATCAAAGGAGGGTCTATCTTCTTCTGATATCACATCCTCTGCCAGAACCCTACCCAAGGCGTCCAAAAGATAAACCCTTTCGGTGGGAAGGGTGGGACAATGGGAGAGAACTATACTTAGGGCTTCTTCATAGGGCATCATACTAAGGCTTCCTCCACCTCCTTTAGGCTCACAACTTCCTCGGGATGGGCAATTCTACCTAACACCGCGCTCGCAGCAACCACCGCAGGGTTTGCCAAGTAGGCTTCGCTCTTTGGATGTCCCATCCTTCCAGGAAAGTTCCTGTTGGAGGTGGATATGCACCTTTCCCCTTCCGCCAGAATGCCCATATGACCCCCAAGACACGGACCGCAGGTGGAGACAGAAACCACGCACCCAGCCTCCAAGAATATGTCAATAAGACCTTCTTTCAGCGCTTGCGTATAAACCTTCTTGGAAGCTGGTATCACTATACACCTCACATAGGGATGCACCTTTCTTCCTTTTAGTATTTTTGCGGCGATCCGAAGGTCCTCTATCCTTCCGTTGGTGCAGGAGCCTATGAAAGCTTGGTCTATGGTTATGTGGGTGGATGCGCTCACTGGATGAACATTGGAGGGTAGATAGGGCCATGCTACCAAAGGCTCCAACTTGCCCGCATCCCACTCGTAAATTTCGGAATATTCTGCATCCGGGTCGCTATGATAGACCTTCCAAGGTTTTTTTGCCCTCTGGGATACATACTCTATAGTCTTTTCATCGGGTGCAATTATGCCATTCTTTGCACCCGCCTCCACTGCCATGTTGGTGATGGTAAAGCGCTGATCCATAGAAAGATGTCTTATAGCTTCCCCTTCAAACTCCATAGCTTTGTAGAGGGCTCCATCCACGCCTATCTGCCCTATGGTATGCAAAATTAGGTCTTTGCCCATTACCCATGGAGAAGGTTTTCCGTAGAAGATGAACTTCATGGAGTGGGGAACCCTCAGCCAGGTTTCCCCCGTCGCCATGGCATAGGCTATGTCGGTGGAGCCCATACCGGTGGAGAAGGCTCCAAGGGCACCGTAGGTGCATGTATGAGAGTCCGCACCCACTACCAGGTCTCCGGGAACCACTATGCCTTCTTCTGGTAGGATCGTATGTTCTATGCCCTCTCCCTCTTGGAAGAACCACCTTATATTGTGCTTTTTAGCGAAGTCTCTGACCATCTTTGCCTGCTCGGCAGACTTTATATCCTTGGCGGGCACAAAGTGGGAAAGGACCAAGGCGATCTTTTCTGGGTCGAAAACCTTGTCTATGTGGTATTTTTCAAGGATCTTTATAGCTAACGGTGCTGTTACATCGTTCGCCATTGCCAGGTCTATCTTTACGGTTGCTAAATCCCCCGGCTTTACTTCCTTCTTGCCGGCATGGTCTGCGATTATCTTCTCGGTTATTGTCATTCCCATCTTTCTACCTCCTTTTTAATTTTAAACTTTGACCTCCTCTTTGGTGGGTTCTTTCTTAAACTCTTCCTTCTTGCATTCGTTCTTTACTTCAACGCCGTAGAGCTTCATCACTTCCACAAACTCCTCGCAGGAAATTGTCTCCTTCTCAAGGAGCCTTTTAACCACAGCCCTCAAGGGCTCTTTATAGGTTTCTACGATTGCCTTGGCAGTCTCGTAAGCTTCCGTCAAGATCCTTTTGACCTCTTCGTCTATACCCCTTCTCATTTCCTCGCTTATGTCTATGGAGGTGGTCATGCCACCCAAAAAGGGGTTGACCACACGTCTTACCGCCACGGGACCCACCTTCTCGCTCATTCCCCACATGGAAACCATTCTGTAGGCAAGCTCCGTTGCCCTTTGTAGGTCGTTCTCCGCACCGGTGGTTATACCCTCTTTACCATAAAAAACTTCTTCCGCTGCCCGTCCGCCAAAGAGGACTATAAGCCTTCCCATGAGATCCTGCCTGTCGTACATATGCTTGTCGTCAATGGGTAGTTGTTGGGTAACACCCAAAGCCATACCCCTTGGTATGATGGAAACCTTATGGAGGGCATCGGAGCCCGGCACCATCAGGCTCATTATGGCGTGCCCCGCCTCGTGGTAGGCTATCTTCTCCTTTTCCTTGGGAGATATGACCATACCCTTACGCTCCAAGCCCATGGTAACCCGGTCTATGGCTTCTTCTATGTCTTCCATCTCTATGTATTCTTTCCCCTTCCTTGCGGCTAGAAGTGCTGCCTCGTTGAGGATGTTCTCAAGATCTGCGCCGGTAAAACCGGGCGTTGCCCTTGCCACAATCTCCAAATCTACGTTGGGTGCAAGCTTTTTGTTTCTAGCATGCACCTTAAGTATTTCGTACCTTCCACGAACATCGGGTTTTGGAATAAAGATCTGCCTGTCAAACCTTCCGGGTCTGAGCAGAGCTGGGTCCAGGATATCCGGTCTGTTGGTGGCGGCGATGACTATTATGCCCTCGGAGGTGTCAAAGCCGTCCATTTCCACCAAAAGCTGATTTAAGGTTTGCTCTCTTTCGTCGTGCCCTCCTCCCAAGTTGAAGGCACCCCTTGACCTTCCAACTGCGTCTATTTCGTCTATGAAGATGATGCAGGGAGCGTGTTTTTTGGCGGTCTCAAAAAGATCCCGCACCCTTGCCGCACCAACACCCACAAACATTTCCACAAAGTCCGACCCGGAGACCGATATAAAGGGCACGTGGGCTTCTCCGGCTATTGCTTTAGCCAGAAGGGTCTTTCCCACCCCCGGCTCACCATAGAGCAGGACGCCCTTTGGAGGTCTTCCACCCAGCCTTTGAAACCTTATGGGGTCTTTCAGATACTCTATTATCTCTTTTACTTCTTCCTTTACCTCGTCCATCCCCGCCACATCGTTAAGGGTTACCTTTGGCTTTTCGTCAATATAGACCTTTGCCCTGCTTTTGCCAAAGCTGAAGGCACCCCTTGCGCCACCTCCACCTCCACCGCTAACTTGCCTCATCATATAGATCCATATGCCGATAAAGAGCAGTATGGGTAGCCAAGAGACTAAAAAGGTTAGCCACCATCCGCCGTGCTCCTGAACCGCCACCTCTACCCTAACGCCTTTTTCTATGAGCTGGCTAACTATGTCTGTTCCCGGTGGCAAACCCGTTTCTATCTTTTGTCCATCAGTGGTTATGCCCACAAGGATGTTATCCTTTATTTTGACCTCCTTTAGCTTGCCTTCCTTTGCCAGTTCAAGGACGGTGTTTATTGGGGTCCTTACGCCCACGTCTCTCTCTGAACCGCTAAACACATTAAAAGCAAGAATCATAAAGCCAATGATAAGGATCCATATGAAAATATTTTTCATCCACTGCATAAAAGATTAAAATAGCCTTACCCTTATACTTTTCAAGCTACTTCAACTCTGTTTTTACCTTTCCTTTTCGCAGAATAGAGGGCGCTGTCCGCCCTTTGGATCATACTGTCTATGGTGTCGCCCTCCCGGTAGGTGGTGGCACCAACGGAAACACTCAGGGAACCATATCCGTCTATGCTTATGGCATTTATTAGCCTTCTTATCTTTTCACCAATGGGAAGAGGATCCGTGGTAAAGGGCAAAAGTAGTAAAAATTCCTCACCGCCCCACCTTATGGCTACATCACTCTTTCTTGTGCCTTTCTTTATGACTTTTGCTACTTTGCGCAAGGCAAGGTCCCCCGCCAAGTGCCCAAGCTCATCGTTGAGCTTTTTGAAGTAGTCAATGTCAAGCAGAGGCTGTTCTAAAAATACAAACCCATTGACACACAAGGGTTTTAAAGCTAAAATCTAAGCTTGATGTTTGTCAGCCTTCAGTTCAAGCTTGAGCTGAAAAGGGAAGACAAACAAAAACTCATAAAGCTTATGCGTAAGCAATCCTCCGCCATCCGTGTGGCATACAATATGCTAAAAGAGTTGGAAAAAGAAGAAACAAAGAACCCACATGCCAAAATATACCAAAGACTAAGACAGCTATTTCCTGACCTGCCGACAAAATACATTGATTCAGCCATATACAAGGCTAAGCAGTATACTACCGATAAACCAGTGGTATTTGGAGGCAAAAGACTTTTTGAAAAGCTTTGCAAAAATCATCTTTCAGGAAAGGCAAGAGAAAAACTTAAAAAGCAGTGGAGAGAACTAAGACAAGGAACACTTATAAGCATCGGGTCAAAGGCAGACAAAGGAAACAGACTAATGAGATTTGAGGACATAAACGGACAGCTTTGCCTTAGAATTACCACAGGAAACAGAGAATTTATTTACGCAAGGGTGTTAAGAGAACCCAGCAACGGCAAAGACAAGTGGCTCACTTTTATGGCTATGCTTTTAGAAAGCTGGCAAACAAAAAGCTACTTTCCTTACACAGTGGAGTTAAAACTAAGATATAGAGAAGTTTATGGAAGTGTATCCTTTGAAATCCCAGCGCCTGAAGTGAAATACACCAAAGAAAGTGGAGTAATAGCCATAGACACAAATGCATCACCCATACACTTAGCCATAGCGGAAGTCTCAAAAACTGGAGAACTACTAAGCTATCAGACTATTAGCCTTCATAATCTTTTGGGACTTTCCCAAAACAGCAAAGACCACCAAGAGTGGATATTAGCCCATCAGCTACTGGATTTAGCCATTCAGAGAAACAAAGCCATAGCCATAGAGAACCTAAAGAAACTCAAAAAAGGAATGCGTGGAGATGGGAAAGCTGAGTTAAGAAAAAGACTTCATAACTGGAACGCCAAAAAGTTCTTGCAAAAGCTAAAAAGGGTAGCAAGATTAAAGGGAGTGGAAGTAGTAGAAGTCAATCCTGCTTACACCTCAGTTATAGGCATGCTAAAGTATGCACCACAGTTGAACATAGACAAGGACATAGCGGGTGCTTATGCGATAGGAAGGAGTGCTTTAGGATTTAAAGAGGACATGCCTGAGAATTATGAAAGACTGCTAAAAGACAAAGTATATTTAGAGTTCGCCCTAAAGAGGTATGAAGAGAGGGAAAAGGAACTTACGAAGCTTGTAGAGAAGGAAAACAATGAATATAAGAGGAATGCCTTAAAAAGCGAACTAAAGAATGTCCAGAATGCAAAGAAGCTATTAACTAATCTCATACAAAGCCTTCAGAGCGAGCCAAGCTCTTGCGAGGGAGCCAACGGAAGGAATCCCGAGCAGGGGAGGGTAGCAAAAACTACCCTTCAAAGTGCTTGGCAAGTTCTGAAGGTAGCCCTCCTCTTCCCTATCCTTGGAAAGGTCTTACCGAGGGACCTTTCTCCTCTGAAGCCCGTGTTGGTGGAAGGGGCGTGGGATAGGGTGAGGAGTAGGTTAGTCCCTTTAGAGGTTGGAGGGGCGTCCCAATGAGGGATTTTTAAAACAGCCTCAACCCTACCATAAGCTTAAGAATTTAAGCAATTTTTCTGCGTCTGTAAAGCTTGTGGATAGGTGGGCCTCTGGATGCCCATAAAGACCACAGAGGGCAACCACTTTGGTAGGGGTGTGCTTTTTAAGGAGCCTTATCACAAAGTCCGTCCTGTAGCAATGAACTCCCACAAGGATGGTTAGGTCGTTTTGGTCGTGGAGTATGCTTTCATGGGGGTTCGGAGGGTCCATCTCCACCGATGGGTCGTATTTTTTTAGCTTGGGGCGATAGTCTGGAAGGACTTTAACCTGAAGGTTTTCTGCCCTGTCTATCAATTCCCTTAAAACTTTTGCCTTTTGATTTAGCTCCTCCTCTTGCCAATCCCATAGCAAGAGTGGTCCCACTACCACCGTGGGCTTTTTGGCACTTCTTAGCCATTCTGCGAGTACTTCAAAGGCGGTTTCGTAGCTAACAGTCTTACCATCTATTGTTGCATCTCCCAAAAATACTTCTTTTTGGAGGGCTGTTCTTGTTCTGTCTTCTTCCGGCGTTGGCACCGCCTTTGGCTTCTTGTAATAAGAAGGCACAAAGTCCTTAAAGAAGGGAGAGAAATCAAAGTGTCTCCTTTGAACCCTTTCTGAAATTTTTTGATCTTCCTTTACGCTCAGGGATTTGACTAAGGCATCCTTTATAAGGTCCAGCTCCACGGTAAACTCGCCGTGGTATGCCTTTTCTTCTTCTTCCACTCCCAAGCTGTAGCAGGTGGTTCCCACAATGTTAAAGAGCACACCCTTTGCCCCCTCTTTGCTTGCCTTTTGAAAAATTTCATACCTTTTTTCGTAGAACTCATAACAGCAGTGTCCTACGTAGGTGTAGCCGTTTTCCGCACACCACTTGAGGGTGTCCCTCAGAAGCTCAAAGGAGGTGATGGTTATGGGAATCATGCCCTTTTGGTAGGCAAGTCTGTAGGCATCTCCCACCGTGCAACCCCCACACTCTCCGCAATCGTCCAAATGTCTGTAATCGCACCAGCGAGGCTTGGCACAATAAGGCAAAAGCATAACCTTTGCTTTTTTTAGGTTCTCAATTAACCCTCCCCCTATGCTACCGATGATGTCATTAAGAGTTTTTTTTCCATACCTAAGTCAAGTCCCTCCATCTTTGTAAGTGGGAACATTATCGCGGAGACTATATCATCTACCGTCAGGTTTAAACCTTCCCACTGTCTATCCTTGAAAAATTCCCTTATTCTCCTTTCCACGTCCTGCAAGGGTGTATGTTTTAGGTATGCTTCAAGGTCGTATATGAGCCTTTTGGGCTCCACAAAAAAGTCACCGTTTATGATCACCTGTTCCAAGAGTTTTCTGTCTGGGTCCACCTTGGCGGAGATTCTAAAGGTGCCACCCAAACACCGGTATATTCCAAACAAAAGCTCCGGCTCCGAGGAGGACCTCTTTACTTCATAGACCCATTCGGGGCTTCTGTAGTATTCCTTTCTCTCCTCCAAAAGTCTTTTTTCTTCTTCTGTGAGTTCTCCCCATTGGTATTGTATGCCAAGCTCTTCTGAGAGCCCCTCCAGTATGGCAGAGAAGACCTCCTCCTTTTCTGGCATCCTTCCCAAGTATCTTTTGACCCACTCTACCCGGTCCTCTGCAGACTTTATACCCTTTGAGGTTAGCTTTTCCACGGGAATTTGCAAAGACTTTAGCATGCGTTCCACGTTAAAGTCCATGAGAATAGTACCCTGATAGAGAAAGGCTTTCCCTTCAAAAACACCACCTGTGCCGGATATTTTCCTTCCTTCTACCTCTATGTCGTTCCTTGGTCTAAACTGGGCAGGAATGCCAAGTTTCTGAAGTCCCTTCGCTACCGCGTTGCATATTTTTGCGGTTAGCTCTTCAAAGCTTATGTTTTCTCCAAAACTGTTTTTGTCTGCTATTATCTCCCAGCCTATTTGGGTCTCGTCAAAGTATATGGCACCACCGCCAGTGATCCGCCTTCCTACCTCTATACCTTCCCTTTGGACGTATTCAAGGCGTACCTCCTGTTCCACCGACTGATGGTAGCCTATGAGCACGCATTCGGGCTTGAACTGCAAAAATCTTATGGTGTTGGGAATTTTATCCTGAGCCCTGAGCTCAAGCATTATTTGGTCAAGGGCAATGTTTTCGTGCTGTGGCCTTTGTCCTGTATATAAAACTCTCCACATTTTTCCACCTCCTTAAATTATCAGATAAAGTATAAATCCTGTTAAAAGTCCTGCGACCACATCGTCCACCATAACACCATGCCCTTTGGGCATCCTCTCAAAAAGATTTATTGGGAAAGGCTTGAGAATGTCCAAAAGCCTAAAGAGAACAAAGGCTAAAAGTAGCGCTTTTAAAGTGGGCTCAAGAAACAGAAAGGCAAAAAAGTATCCCACTATTTCGTCTATTACCACGCTCTCTGGGTCCTCCTCCCTTGTAAGTTCCATCATGTATTCCGCAGATTTAACCCCAAGAAAGTAAAGGAAAACACCCACCAAAAGCACAAGCCACCACTTAAAACCAAAAAGGTAAGCCAAGGGCACCCCCAAAAGGGTTCCCACCGTCCCCGGCGCATACCTAAACCTTCCTAAGTAAAAACCCGTGGCAACAAGCTCCCAGTTCATCCGATTATTTTTATAAAGCTTTTCTTCCTCAGGTTCTGCAAAAGCTCCCTCTTCCTCTCTTCAAGCTTTTTCTGAAGTAGCTCCTCTTTTAGCTCTTCCAAAGATTTTCCTTTATACTCTTCTTTAACCTCCAGCACCTTGGCTACGTATATGTGCTCTTTGTCCTCTCCAAAGACTAGATCTCCCACCTTGGCGTTCCAAACTTCCCTATCAAGGCTCTCCACCAGCTCTCCTTTCTTTACTAAAAGGGTCTCCACCTTCAGCCCAAGGGCTTTGGCAAGCTCCTGCAAGTCCTTGGTCTTCTCAAGGGCTTTCATAAGCCTTTCCCCGTCCTTTTTATCTACCACTAACACCTCCACCGACCTTTTTACCTCCACCTCTCCCCTTTGGAGCTTTTCCAACTCCAAGTCCAAGGAAGACACATTCACCTCCCTCAAAAGCACCGCGTATATGCCCTGACTAAATAATAGCTCTTTTCTTAAAAACTCCTTAAGGTCCCTTAGTGTAAGCCCCTCCTTTTGGAGTTCATTTTGTAGTTTTTCAAGGCTCATGTTGTTAGCCTGTGCTATTTTGACCAGGGCTTGGTCCAAAAGCTCTTCTTGTACGCCAATGCCTTTTCCCTGAAGGAACTGATTGATGAGCCATACATCCACAAGCTTTGAGATCACTTCCTTCTTGTCTGTGGTGTTATAAAAGAGCATACCCAGTTTCACATCGCTCTCAAGGATAGGGTCTCCGTTCACAGACGCCACCACCCTATCCACCAGCCCTTGGGCAAAGGAAAGAACTACTAAAGCTGTGAAAAGTAGAATTCCACCCGATAGTTTCTTAAGGTTTTCTCCAACCATTCCTTTAAAACCTCCTGTCTTTTTTCCCTTATAAGTTTAGCCCTAACCATGGGTTTAGCTTCCTCCAGAGAGAGAATACCCTCTTTTCTCCTTCCCACTACCCTAAAAACTACATAGCCCGCCTCCGTGTATATGGGCTTTGAGACCTTTCCCACTTCGTAAGGGCTCAGCTGTGCCTTTAACACATCCGGCAATGCTTGTATAGAATACCACATGGCTTCTCCCTTTTTAACTCCTTTTATGTCCTCCCAAAACTCTATTCCCCTTGATAGCCTGTAGTAAAGTTCGTTGGCACTCTCCAAGCTATCTGCCACAAAGCGTTCCAACCTCACCTGGGCGGGCATCTTAAAGTCCCTAAGGTTCAAATAATAGTAGGCTACCACTTGATTTTCGGTGATCTCGGAACCTTTATAGAGTCTTTCTGCGATCTTGTCCACCAAGAGCTCTGTCTCTATGAAATAAAGGGCTATTGGGCTTAGGTTCTTTGAGCCTATGTTCTTTTGTATGTAATCCTCCACCTCCTCATCTTTTAGGCTTATACCCATCTTTTTGGCTTCTTGTCTTATCACCTTGGACCTGACGAGCTCTACCAGAAAGTTTTGAACATCTTCCTTTGTGGCCCTTGCTATTGGTAGATGCAGTATTTCCCTCCAGTAGGAGTTAAAGTATTGATAAAGCTCATCCCTTCTTATGACTTCTGAACCCACTCTTGCCACCACAGAGGCACTTGAAAAGCCAAAAAAGGCTAATAATATGAAAAGGACAAGCATGTTATAATTTTAAATCCTAAGCGGGTGTGGCGGAATTGGCAGACGCGCGGGACTTAGGATCCCGTGGGCTTATGCCCGTGAGGGTTCAACTCCCTCCACCCGCATAAAATCTAAGGAGGTTTCTATGAAGGTCAGCCTTGAGGACAGAGAAGGGCTATTTAAAAGTCTGTTGGTGGAAGTCCAAGGAGATATCGTAAAGAAAAACTTGGAGAACATATACCAAGAGTTGGTGCAAAACGCAGAGATTGAGGGCTTCAGAAAGGGAAAGGCTCCTCTCTGGCTCATAAAGGCGAGGTACAAGGACTACATACGGGAGGAAGTTGGTAAAAGGGTCGCAGACGCCACTTTGTCAAAAGCCATAGAAGAGAGCGGTCTAAAGCCCGCTGCGGACATATACCTTGAAGAAGTTCAGCTTGAAGAAAGTGAAGAAAAGGTAGCCTACCGTGTGGTCTTTGAAGTGCCTCCAAGCTTTGAACTAAAGCTCCAAGAGATAGAAAATCTTCGGGTGGAAATTCCAAAGGTTGAGTTCAAGGAAGAAATGGTCCAAGAGGAAATAAACAGACTGAGAGAGCAACACGCTATTTGGGAACCCGTGGATAGAGAAATAAAAGAAGGTGACCTAGTTGTAATAGATTACAGGGTGGAGGACATAGAGAGCGGAGAAACATCAGAAGGGGAGACCACCGTAATAGTAGGGCAGAGGTTCTTGAGGGAAGAAATAGACAAAGCACTGCTGGGTAAAAAGGAAGGGGAAGAGGTGGAAGTTGAGAGCGTGGACCTTTTTGATGCGGAGGGCAAGGTGGTGGGAAAGGCAAAGGTGAAAATTTCTATAAGGGCGGTAAAGGAGAAGGTTCTGCCTGAGGTGAACGACGACTTTGCCAAAGAACTGGGGCTCGGAGACACCTGGTCTTCTGCGGAGGAAAAGATCAGACAGATGGTCAAGGAAAACCTTGAAAACTACAAGAAGTTCCTCATAGAGGAAGAGGTGGCCAAAAAACTCATTGAACTTCATGAGTTTGAAATTCCTCAAACCTTACTTAGGAGGGAACTGGGCTTTCTGGTGGAAAGGAGACTGAGGGAGCTCTCTTCTTTAGGTATAGACACACGATACATAAACATTCAAGGGTTGGCACAGGAGCTTTTGCCCCAGGCAATTGCAAACATAAAGCTAAGATACATCCTTGATAAATACGCCCAAACAAAGAACCTGCAGGCAGAGGAAAAGGACCTTGAAGAGGAATACACCAAGCTTGCACAAGCTTATGGTGTTAGCCCAGAGCAAATAAAGGCTGATGTGCAATCAAGGAACTTGGAAGAAGTAATAAAGGGCGATGTTCTGAGGAGAAAGGCCTTAGAAGATATAATGAGTAAAGTTCAAGTGATTGAAG
>WYEK01000079.1 GCA_009903855.1 Thermocrinis sp. | reverse complement strand
GCTGTTATGAGGGCGCCCGAGTTCTCTCCTGCTTCTACAACGAAAACACCCTCAGAGATGCCACTTATGAGCCTGTTCCTCCTTGGAAAGGTATGCTTGTCCGCCTTTTCCCAGGGTAGGAGCTCCGAGAGGAGAACACCGTTTTTGAGGATGAAGTCCTGCATCCTTTGGGGCACATCAAGTATGCCCATTCCCAAAAGGCAGAGGGTATAGCCACCCGCTTCTATACAAAACTTGTGGGCGTAGGCATCTATGCCCTTGGCACCACCTGAAGCTATGGCGTAGCCCTTGCCCACCAAAAATCCCACCAATTCCTTTGTGTATCTTATGCTGTAGCTATCTGGGTTGCGTGTGCCAACAACTCCAAAACTGCTTACCGCTTTTAGTTCTCCTCTGTAAAATAACACGGGCGGTGGGTCCTCAATTTCCTTTAGCCTTACAGGATATTGAGGGTCCGAAAGGCATACCCAGTTTATCCCTTCCCTCTCCACAACTTTTATAACCTCTTCTGGCTCAAAGCTGAACTTCTTTTCCGTAATTGCCTGTGCCTTTGCATCCCCCAACAGGGCTTTAAGTTCTAACCGGTCCGCCTCAAAAACAAGCCTTGGGTCTTTGAAATTTTGATAGAGCTTTTTTATACTCCTTTCCCCAAGCCCTGCCACAGACTTTAGGGCAAGCCACCAGTAGAGGCTTTCCTTCACTGTTTATCCTTCTCTACAAGCTCTTTAACATAAGGTAGGGCATCCTCCACCGCAAGGTCTATTCTCTCGCCGGTATGTCTTTTCCACAGCTCCACCTTTCCATCCTTTGCCTTTTTTCCCACCACCAAAATGTAAGGGAATCCGCAGAGTTCTGCGTCTGCAAACTTAAAGCCTGGGCTCTCGTCCCTATCGTCATAGATAACATCCAAGCCCATCTCCATAGCCTTGATATAAAGCTCTTCTGCCACGGACCTTTGGGTCTCGTCGGAGGTATTGACGCAGATGATGTTTAGTTCAAAGGGTGCCACCACCGTAGGAAACTTTATCCCCTTCTCGTCGTGATACTGCTCCACTATGGCAGAAAGGCAGCGGGATATACCAATGCCATAACAGCCCATAACCACCGGTTTTTCCTGACCAAAGCGGTCCTTTATCAGGGCTTTCATAGGTTCTGAGTATCTTGTTCCCAAAAGGAATATGTGTCCAAGCTCAAGACCACGCCCTACCCTGAGAGACCCACCACACTTAGGACATGGATCTCCCTCTTCTACCTCGCAAACATCCACAAACTCTCCGTACTGGATGTCCCTTCCGGGATTTACGTTTATGTAATGGTAATCGGGCTCGTTTAAGGCTACCACCATGTTCTTTACGCCATAGGTAGAGTTGTCCCAAAGGACCTTTATATCCTCCGGCAGGTTAAAGGGACCCACAAAGCCCTTTGTGGTGCCAAGCCATTGCTTTATCTCTTCCTCAGAAGCCAAGCGAAAATCCTCCGTGCCAAAGAGGGCTTCAAGCTTTTTCTCATCCACCTCCCTGTCTCCCCTTATGAGAACCATTACCCTCTCTCCGTTCCCTTTTACGTAAAGGAGTGCCTTCAGAATCTTGTAAGCGGGCACCTTTAGGTAGTCGGAAAGCATGGCAATGGTGGTGGTGTTGGGCGTATAGACCTTTTCCATGGGCTTTTCTTCCTCTGTCTCTTCTTTGTGCTTTGGGAGGGGGACAATCTCTGCGTTGGCGGAGTATCCACAGTTTTCACAAAAGGCTACCTTTGCCTCTCCGTAATCGGTAAGGATCACAAACTCATGGGACATCTTCCCTCCAATGGCACCCACGCTTGCTTCTACCAGGAGGGTGTTTAGCCTGAGCTTTTTAAAGATCCTCTCGTAGGCAAACTTCATAGATTCATAGGAGATCATGGCGGAGAACTCATCTTCGTCAAAAGAATAAGCGTCCTTCATCAAAAACTCCCTTGACCTAATCAAGCCAAAGCGTGGTCTTTTCTCGTCTCTGAACTTTACCTGTATTTGATACAAGATCAGGGGCAAGGCTTTGTAGGAGTTTATGAACCTCCTAAAGAGGTCTGTGATCTCCTCCTCGTGGGTAGGTCCAAGGCAGTATTCCCTTCCGTGTCTGTCCTGCAGTTTAAAAAGTTCCCTTCCGTATGCATCCCACCTTCCAGTTTCCTTCCAAAGCTCAGAGGGGTTCAGGACGCTCAAAAGGACCTCTTGGGCTCCGCTTCTGTCCATCTCCTTTCTGACTATGTTTTCTATCTTTCTTAGAACCTTGAGGGCGGGTGGTGTGTATTCGTAAATGCCGGAGGCAACCTGAGCCAAAAATCCACCCTTTAGCAGTAGTTTGTGGGAAACTGCCTCCGCATCTGCTGGCTCTTCCTTTAGCGTATACCAAAAATATTTACTCCATCGCATAGGGAAGTTATTTTAAAATATCCATCCCATGCTAAGCGGAATACTAAAACTTTTTGGTCTGTTTTCCAACAACATAGGCGTAGACCTTGGCACCGCCAACACGGTTATCTACGTAGAGGGCAAAGGGGTTGTTCTTTCTGAACCCTCCATAGTGGCAGTGGACGTGAAAACTGGAAAAATCATAGCGGTTGGGAAGGAAGCTAAAGAAATGCTCGGGAAAACCCCTGAGACAATACAAACCATAAGACCCCTCAGAGATGGAGTGATAACGGATTTTGAGGCAACGAGAATAATGCTCTCTTACTTTATTAACAAAGTAGTAGGTGGTGGCATACTCAAACCAAAGCCGAGGGTGGTGATAGGGGTACCCTCGGGCGTCACACAGGTGGAAAAGAGGGCAGTCATAGATGCTGCAAAGAGCGCGGGCGCAAGGGAGGTATATTTGATAGCGGAACCCATGGCAGCGGCCATAGGTGCCGGTCTTCCAATAGACGAGCCCGTTGGAAATATGATCGTGGATATTGGAGGGGGCACCACAGAGATAGCAGTAATATCCATGGCGGGCATAGTGGCGTCCACCTCTATCCGGGTGGCGGGGGACGAGATGACGGAAGCGATAGCCAACTACATTAAGAAAAAGCACCACATATTGATTGGGGAACAAACCGCAGAGAGGATAAAAATAGAACTTGGAAGTGCAGTGGAGGAAGAAGAAGAGAAGGTTATGGAAATAAAAGGTAGAGACATAACTGGGCTTCCAAAGACCATAACCATAACAAACAGGGATATTACGCAAGCTTTGGAAGATGTGGTTAGTTCCATAATAAACGCCATAAAGGCTACCCTTGAAAGAACACCGCCAGAGCTTGCCTCAGATATTGCAGAAAGAGGCATTACCTTGGCAGGAGGTGGTTCCCTCCTCAGAAATTTGGACGTGAGGGTACACAGAGAGACGGGAATAATAACCAGATACTGCGAGGACCCTATAACCGCAGTAGCGAGGGGCGTGGGTTCTATACTTGATAAGATGCACTTAATAAGGCGAGTATCCATGGAATGAAAGAGAGGTTTTTTTATTTTTCTCTCTTCCTGCTCAGCGTGTTTGCCTATTTATCCAATCTGTCCTCTTATCCTTTGCTTTCTCCTCTTGTAAGTTTTATAAACCGACTTTTAATGCCTGTGATGGAGCTCAAGGCTCAGACCACAAGAAGAGTTCAGGATCTTGTTAATACTTATGTGTTTTTAGTGGATACACAAAAAAGAAACAGAAAGTTGGTGGAGGAGGTCAACGCACTCAGTCTAAAGGTCAGCGAGCTTGAGGGTTGTAAGCGTGAGCTTTTGCAGTTGAAAGGGTTAATGGAAGACCCTCCCACTGTTGAATACACCCTTGCGGGAGTGGTCGCCTACGACCCCTCAGGAAGGGATGAGTTTATGCTACTTGATAAGGGAAAGAGGGATGGGCTTGAAGAGGGCTTTGTGGTAGCCCACAGAAACGTATTTTTGGGCATTATAGATCAGGTTTATGCGGGCACTTCAAGGGTTAGGACTGTCTGGTCTGATAACCTCCACGTGAGTGCCACCGCGGGTGGAAAAAACTACATATACAAGGGTGGGTTTCCAAAGGGTAGCCTTTTGCATGTAGCCCAAGAGGATGAACTAAAAAAGGGGGAAAAGGTTTTTCTGAGAAGCCTTAAGCTCCCTCCCCTTGAAATAGGAGAGGTTTATGAAGTCTATCCTTCAGGAGAGCAGTTTTTCAAAAGGGTTGAGGTAAAACCCTATGGGGATGTTAGAAGGGTTGATTTTGTGCTGGTGCTGAGGAGAAGGCTTTGATGTTTTATTTGCTTTTGGCTTTAGTTCTTTTTCTTCAAAGCTCGGTGTTGGTTGGAATTTTTGGAAGCTACCTGTTTGTGCCAGACCTCCTTCTATCCCTTCTCTTCCTTTCAAACGTCAGAGGTCCCACAAATTACGCAAGGGGCTTTATAGGGGGCTTTCTCCTGGATGTGCTATTGGACACTCTGGGGTGGCATGCGTCGGGTAAGCTCTTAGCTTTGTTTGTGCTTAGCTTTATAAAGAGAAAGTTCTTTATAGAAACCCTTCCCTCCCTCATGGTTGCCTACTTGATAGTAGCCCTTTTGGAACACTCCTACAGACTTTTGCTCTTTAGGTCCAAATTCTACTACCCTTTGGAGCCCATCCCTCTTTTGATTGGGTTCCTTGTGGAGTTGGCGGTGGTTTATTATTTTGGAAGGAAATTGCTGAAAAATGAGACGTAGGAACTTCTTACTGGTGCTATTACTCTCTGTCTTCCTTTACTTGGCTTTAGTCTTTAGGCTTTTTTACTTACAGATCTTTAAAGGAGAGTATTACAAAGACTTAGCAAAGAGAAACTACATAAGGCGAAGGGTAGTCTACGCCCAAAGGGGAGACATCCTTGACAGAAACGGCGTAAAGTTAGCCTACGACATACCCGAATACGCCCTATTTTTGGACCCGCAGATAATAGAGGAGAAAAGCACTTTAGAAGAAACCCTTAAAAACCTTGATGAGCTTTTTGGTATAAAGCTGTCTTATGAGTTTTTGCAGAGCAAAAAAAGAAGCATTGAACCTATACTCTTAAGAAAGTTGGAAGGTCAGGAAGAGCTGGATAAGTTTTATAACAACAGCTACCGCCTGCCGGGTGTTTTCATAAACATGCTTCCAAAAAGGTTTTATCCCTTTGGAGAGGAGTGTGCCCACCTTTTGGGGTACGTGGGTTATCCAACACAGGAACACATAGGGAAATACAAGGAAAGAATATCCTTTCAGAGTTTGGTGGGAAGGCAGGGCCTGGAGAGGGTTTTTGATGAAGAACTGCTGGGCTGGGTTGGCACGGAAGAGCTCATCGTCAACGCGGTGGGAAAGATTATAGGAACCTACAAGGAAACTGCACCCAAGAAAGGTAACAGTTTGGTTCTTACAATAGACAGCCGAATTCAGAAGATCGCTTTTGATGCTTTTAAAGCCTCTGGGCATAAGGCGGGTGCCATAATAGTTTTAAGGGCAGACACGGGAGAGGTCTTAGCTTTGATGAGCTATCCTTCCTACGACCCAAACTTGATATACGATAAGTGGGAAGATTATCAAAGGGACCCTATGAACCCTCTTTTTAACAGGGCATTAAATGCCTTTTATCCACCGGGTTCTGTCATAAAGGTTGGTTTGGCGGTTGGACTTTTGCAGGAGGGAGTGAGCCCAAAGGAGGGTGTCTTTTGCAGAGGAAAGTTTTCCCTCGGCAATAGGGATTTTTACTGCTGGCTAAGGAGTGGACACGGCTGGAAGAACATGCGCACTGCCATACGAGACTCTTGCGACGTTTATTTTTATAGCTTCTGCTACAACAGGCTGGGACCGAAGAAGATGGAAGCCATCCTTAGGAACTTTTCCTTTGGAGAAAGCGTGCCCTTTGAACTACCAAACGCAGGGGGTATAGTGCCCAATCCCGAGTGGAAAAGAAAGGTCAAAAAGGAACCATGGTATGGGGGAGATACGGTCAATATGTCCGTGGGTCAAGGGTATCTAAAGGCAACCCTCCTTCAACAGTGCCTTATGGTGATGGGTATAGCAAACGACGGAGTTATTTACAAACCTTTCTTGGTCAAAGAAATTAGAGACCCAGAAGGGCGAGTAGTTTGGAAAAATAAAAAGAGGGTCTATAAGGTTATAAAAGCACCCCTTGAACACTTTGCCCTTGTTAGGGAGGCTATGAGGGATGTGGTAAGGTCTGGAACGGGTATTACGGCCAACTCTTCTATTGCAGAGATCGCCGGAAAGACGGGCACCGCCCAGGTATCTTCTGTAAGCGCAAGGAGGAAGAACCTTCCCTACAAACTCAGGGACCACGCCTGGTTCGTTTGCTTTGCCCCATACAGAAATCCCCTCTTTGTGGTAGGCGTTTTGGTGGAGCATGGAGGATCTGGGGGATCTGTAGCTGCACCTATAGCAAGAAAGGTGATAGAGAGAATATACATAGAGGGCATACACAAAGAACTGATGTAAGGTTATATTTTTGTCCATTATGGCGGAGACCCTTTTAGACCACAAGAGTGTGCAGTTTGAATTTGCAAAGAAGAGCTTTCTTTCTTTCATTGAAGGCAAGGACTACCTTCTGCCTTACCTAAAGCCCCAAAAAACTCCTCTTCTGCTTATGGACCTGGAGGGAATAAAGGGTAGATACATAAAGCTTAAGTATCACTTTCCCAACTTCAACGTGTATTATGCGGTAAAGGCAAACGACCATGAAAGGATCATAAGGGCGCTTGCTGAGCTTGGGGCAGGGTTTGAAGTGGCTTCCACGGAAGAGCTGAACAAGGTACTTAGTGTGGGTGTAAGCCCAAACAGGATTATATCAAGCAATCCGGTTAAACCTCCCGAGTTCATAGAGTACGCCTACAAAAAAGGAGTAGACCGGTTTGCAGTAGATTCCTTTACAGAGGTGGATAAAGTATCAGCCTTGGCAAGCAGAGCAAAGGTGTATGTTAGAATTGTTGTGCCAAACGAAGGAAGCGACTGGCCTCTTTCCAAAAAGTTTGGCGTGGACTTAGATACCGCTTTGGACATTTTGGAATACGCAAGAGAAAAAAGGCTGATACCTTACGGCATAACCTTCCATGTGGGTTCTCAGTGCAACAACTTTAGAAACTGGTTTATAGGCATAAAAACCGCAGCAGAGCTCTGGGAAAAGGCAAAGGAGAGAGGTCTAAGGCTCCAGATGTTAAACATTGGTGGGGGCATACCAGTCAGATACAGCTACGAAGCCCTAAGCATAGAGGATATAGCATACTATGTAAAGGGGCTACTTCAGAAATTTTTCCCCATACTGCCCTACGAGCTCCAAATGGAACCGGGCAGGGGCATAGTAGGAGACCAGGGTATCATGGTGTGCAGGGTCATAGGGAAGGCAAAGAGGGGAGAGGACCTCTGGCTTTACATAGACACGGGCGTGTTCAATGGTCTTGCAGAAGCTTTGGGAGGTATAAGGTATGCCTTTTACCTGGACAGAGAAGGTGAGCTAAGGGAATGGACCATCGGCGGTGTATCCTGCGATAGTATGGATGTGGTGGCAAGGAATGTAGCCCTTCCGGAGCCAGAGGTGGGAGATTTCTTATACATCCTCTCTGCTGGGGCATACACAACCGTATACGCAGCACCCTTCAACGGTTTTCCCACTCCCGAAGTTGTATTTCCCTAAAGGAAACCTTTATGACCTCTTTTTCCTCTTCTAACATTAATATTTTTTCTGTGAAGGATACCAGGTCCTTAAGGTCATAAGCTAGCTTTTGCTGGCTGATGTATGGTACGTTTACGAATACCAGCGTCCCACTTTCCAGAATTCTAACTATTTCTCCTATCTCCCTATCGTTAAAACGTTCTGTATAGCCTATGTAGAGGATATCGGGTTTTATTAGCATGGCATCTTCAAGTCCTTCTTGCAAAGTTTCCACATCTGTGCCTATCTCTCTCTGTATAACTAAAGAGTTCCCATGCTTCAAAAGGTAGTTTAGAGGCTCTTCCAATATGTAAATTACCTTTGAAAAGTTGATGCTAACATGCTGTAGTAAAGAGTAAGCAAACATAGAAGCTTTTATGTGATCTCTGCCCGTTATAACCACACAAATGCCAGATAGGTCTCCTACTATTCGGTTTATCTCCTTTATTACATGCGGTGGATCTTGGCAAAGCTCTTCTATAGTTGGTACTTCAAAGGGTGTTTTGATTATGGATATTACATAACTGCCCCGTTGGGTCATGTATGTAACCCTAAAACGTCCGCTCTTGTGTATACCAAAAGAAAAAGAACCTTCTTTTCCCAAAGGACCCAGCAAGCCAGATGCATAGCTTTTCAGCGCCACTAAGGTGTCCCTTATATCTTCGCTGGTAAGGACTACAGGCATAAATCTTATTAGTTTGCCCTCCCTCCTTTCCACGGGGGACGCATTCGGTGCCAAGAAAACCTCTGAAACAGTGCTTGAGCTTCCCAAGTAGTTCAATATCTGAGGCGCATAATTCATTGATAAAGTATTTTAAAATAAATTAAAATACACCTTGGGTGAGAAATTCAGAAAGGCTGGAAAACCCTCTCCTTCAGACAAAGTCTGTCTGTAAGATAATTGCACAATAAATAGTTCGTGTATTGGAAGGTTTGCGGACAGCCTTCAGGGTTATACCACTTATAGTTTCTTCAGCTAGTTTATAATTTTTTCATGCTCTTTGTCCTTTCTGCACCCTCGGGAACAGGAAAAACTACGGTGGCGAACTTCATCATAAAGAACGTGGAGGACATAAGGCGTGTGATTACCGCAACAACCAGACCGAAAAGAGAGGGCGAAGTGGAAGGTGTCGATTACATCTTCCTTACAGTGGAAGAATTTGAACAGGGTATAAGGGAGGGCATGTTTTTGGAATACGCAAAGGTGTATGGCAACTATTACGGAACGCCAAAGGATCAGGTTTTAAAAAACGAAGAGGAAGGTTATGACTCCCTTTTGGTTATTGACGTGCAGGGTGCCATGACCATAAAGAGAATCTTCCCAGACAGCGTGCTTGTGTTTTTGCTTCCTCCATCCCTTGAGGAACTCAGAAGGAGGCTTTTAACCAGAGGCTACGGTCACGAAAACCTCCAGGAGCGCTTACGCACTGCGGAGTGGGAAATCTCCTGCGCAAAACACTTTGACTACATATTGGTAAATGAATTTTTGGATGAAACGGTAGAAACCCTCAAAAATATCATTCTGTCTTCAAGATATACTTCCAAGAACTTTTTGGCGAATGTCTCAAAGTTCCTCAAAGATGATAAAATAAAAAAGCTTTTGGAAAAAGAATGTACGGAGGTAAGCCATGAGCAGAAGACCTAACATAGAGGGTGCCCTAAAGCAGGTAAGTAGTAGGTATGAGCTGGTGCATGCTGCAGCAAAAAGGGTTGAACAGCTACTTAAGGAAGGAGATGATATATTTGTCAGGGACAAGGTAAAAAAAGAACTCATAAAGAAAACCTTTTACGCTATAGAGGAACTGGCAGAGGGTAAGGTTCAAGTAAAGAAGGTTAATATAGAGCCATGATAAAGAGCCTTCTCTTTTTGCATCTATTTTTTTGCCACCCTTTGGGTGGGTGGGATGGCATACACATTGCTCTTTCTTAGACCCTCCCTTAAAAGCTTGCCAGAGGGTCCAAGGCAGAGCCTTGTCCAAAATCTATACGGAAGGTTCTTTTTGGGCGTGTGGATGTCTATACTCGTCCTTTTCATCACGGGCATTGGGCTCTGGCATGGCTACAGGAAGGACTTTTCCTCCAACTTCCTCTTTCACCTAAAGCTCTTTCTCTTTGCCCTTATGGTGCTAAATTTTGCATACATCTACTTTTTCCAATACAGAAAAGGTAAGTTCGGTGCAATCCCAAGCCTCATTGCCATAAACTTTGTCTTTGCTATACTTATATACCTGATCATCTCGTGGATCGCATAGTACTTTTTCTGATTTTTGTGCTGTTTTCCTTTACCTTTTCCCAACTTCCCCAGGAGTATGCCCTTTTATCTGAGTTTTTACAAAAACGGGACTTAGCCCTGGGTGAAAGACTTTTGAGGGACTATCCCAACGCAGTTTTTGTGGATGATCTGAGGCTTTTGCTGGCTGAAGAATACTACCGGAGGGGAGAGTTAAAGAGGGCTGAGGAGCTTTTGAAGGAGATCAATCCCAGAGCTTTGAAGTTTGACTATGTGGAAAGATACGCCCAACTCTGGAGGGCTATGAACTTAGATAAAAAAACCGCCCTGTTGAACCTTCCCCATCTTTTCAAGGATTACATACCGGAGGTTTTTCTAACTGAGGAGGAAAGGTTAAAGGTTGGACAAGAGCTTATAAGAAGAAGACAATACAGAGAAGCAATAAGCCTACTGCAGGGCATACCCAAGGCTTGCTCCCTTCTGGGAGAGGCTTACGAAAGATTGAGACTATACAAAGAGGCAATGGAAGTGCTCAAAGACTGCGACGGCAGGGAAGGAACCTTAAGATACGCAAGGGTGGTTTTTAACGTATCCGAGGAGGAGTTTAAAAGGGCCCTCCTTAAGCTTAAAGGCTATGAAGAATACAATCAAGCCTTATTTTACGCAGGTCGGATCTCTTTGTACAGGGAAAATTATCAAAAGGCTTTGGAATGGTTTTCTATGATGGAAGAGGGCTATCAAAAGCACTTTCAATCAGGGCTGGTTCTTTTCATAGTGGAGGACTACCAAAGGGCAGTTGATGCCTTTCAGAAGGCTTTGAACCTGTCTTCTTCGGAGGAGGAGAAGGCGCAAGCGCACTTTTGGCTTTACAAAAGCTACGAAAGGTTGGGGGATTTTCAAAAAGCGGGAGAACATCTTTTGAAGGCGTCAAAGGGTACAGGCTTTTATTCAACGATGGCAAAGGTGCAACTGGGAGAACCGGTGGCTATCAGAGGGTTAAAGGCATTTTTTGCCAGCGCAGAGGAAACCTCTATGGCAGGCATGATAAGAAGCATAACGGAAGCGGGTTTTTTGCATTATGCCCGTTTGGAGGCTTTTAGGAATATAGACAAATTTACCGTATCGGACATTGTTGCAATTCAAAGATTTGACCCTTTTTTAGCCATAAGGTTGGCAGTTAGGAGGTTTGGCATTAGGTCTGATATATATCAGTACGTAGCCTACCCTACACCCTACAGGGAGTTTGTGGAGGAAGCTCACAAAACCTTTGGTGTGGATAAAAACCTTATATGGGCAATTATGAGGCAGGAGAGCTTATTTGACCCATTGGCTATATCTCCCAGCGGTGCAAAGGGACTTATGCAACTGATGGACTTTACCGCAAGGGAAGTTTCCCAAAGGTACAGAATTCCCAACAATGTCTTTTCTCCAAAGGAAAACATACTCTTGGGCACCGCATACCTAAAGGAAATGATAGAGCTTTGGAAGGGCGATTGGATTAGGGCAATAGCCAGCTACAACGCAGGACCAGAGCGAGTTAGAGGCTTTATCCAGCACCCAGACCCTTATGTGTTCATAGAGGCCATTCCCATAAGCGAAACAAGGAACTATGTAAAGCGTGTGTTGGAAAACTATTACATATACAGAGCCCTAAATTGAGCTAACAGCCCTCTCTATGCGGTTTAGGGCTTCTTCTATGTCCTCCTTTGTGTGGGCGGTGCTCAAAAACCATGCCTCAAACTGGGAGGGTGGAATGAGAACACCTTCTTTGAGCAGTGCCCTAAAGAACTTGGCAAAGAGTTCAAGGTCTGAGCTTTTTGCAGTCTTGTAGTCATACACCTCTTTGTCTGTGAAAAAGACCGTCAGCATAGAAGCCACCCTGTTTATGGTGTGGGGTATTCCCTTGTCCTTTAAGATTTTGCTAATACCCTCGCAAAGGGTTTGGGTGATCTCATCTAAGTAGTCATAAGGGTTCTTCTCAAAGAGTTCAGAAAGGGTAGCTATGCCCGCCACCATAGCCATAGGATTGCCCGACAAGGTCCCTGCCTGATAAACAGGACCCTCCGGTGCCACCTTATCCATTATCTCCCTTTTTCCCCCGTACGCACCCAAGGGCATACCTCCACCAAGGACCTTTCCCATGCATGTGAGGTCTGGTTCTATTGAATAGAGTTCTTGGGCTCCACCCTTGGAAACTCTAAAGTTGGTTATAACCTCATCAAAGATAAGAAGGGAAAAGTATTGACTTGTGATCTCTCTCAGAGCTTGCAAAAAGCCATCCTTTGGAAGGACAGTTCCCATGTTGCCCGCTACTGGTTCTACGATCACACAAGCTATATCCTGTCCGTATCTTTCAAAGGTTTCCTTTAAGGCATCCACATCGTTGTAGGGTAAAACTATGGTAAGGCTTGCGATCTCTTCTGGTACTCCAGGTGTGCCAGGGATTCCCAAGGTGGCAACTCCAGAACCTGCGCTTACCAACAACCCATCGTAATGCCCGTGATAGCAACCCTCAAACTTGACTATGTACTTTCTGCCCGTGTAGCCCCTTGCCAACCTTATGGCAGACATGGTAGCCTCAGTGCCCGAGGACACAAACCTGACCATCTCCACTGAAGGCATAGCAGAGATCACAAGCTCCGCTAAGGTGATCTCGTGGGGGTTTGTGATGCCGTAAGACAGTCCTTTCTTTGCCTGCTCCTCGAGGGCCTTAACTACCCTCGGATGGGAGTGTCCTAATATGAGGGGACCCCAAGACATTAAAAAGTCTATGTATTCCTTACCCTCCACATCCCATATCCTACTGCCCTCTCCTTTGCTAACTATTATGGGTTCTCCGCCCACCGCCTTAAAAGCCCTAACAGGAGAGCTAACACCCCCGGGCATAAGCTTCTTTGCGTACTCAAAAAGCTCCCTATTGGTCATGGCAAAAGCTCCTCCATCAATGTTTTAAAGGTTCCACTAAGTCTATGATCATCATCCACCTCTTTGTAGTCCTTTACTTTCACTTTACTGACAAAAATTCTTGAATGTTCAACAGACACCACCTCATCCCTTGTGCCATGAAC
>WYEK01000030.1 GCA_009903855.1 Thermocrinis sp. | reverse complement strand
GTTGGTATATGAGTGCATTGAAGGATCACAAGGAGATGCATTTGGACATAGCCATAAGTTCGGTGGTAATAGCCCTTTTGGGGATAGGTTTAGCTTATTTGGTGTTTGTCAAGAGAGTTTTAGACCCAGAAAAGCTGTATCAATCTCTAAAGCCTGTTCATACCACCTTCAAAGAACAGTTCTTCACGGAAAGGTTGTACCATAAAATACTGGCAGGAGGGTACATGCTATACTCCAAGGTACTCTACACTACCTTTGAAAGACAGTTTATAGATGGAATTGTTAATGGCTCTTATGTGTTGTCCTCTGCCCTTGGTAGTCTTTTTAAGGGACTTCAGCAGGGAAGGGTGAATTTGTACGTTCTCTTTCTTTTGGTAGGCTTTAGCCTTCTCGTTTTGATAACTTTTTTGGGAGGTAGATGATGGGTGTGCTTTTGACGGTGGCGATCTTTCTGCCTTTGGTTTCTGCCCTTTTGGTGGCGATTGCCCGAAACAGCACCTTTTCAAGGGTTATATCCATAGCCACCTCTGTGGTTGTGTTTTTGATCGCTGTCTATCTTGGGCTTAACTTTGACTGGAACAATCCTTCCTTTCAGCATACCATCAAACTGCCCTGGATACAGCCCCTTGGCATATCCTTCAGTCTGGGGCTTGATGGTATGGGTATGGCGCTATTCTTGCTTACCGCCCTTATGTTTGTGGTTGCCTTTGTTTGGTCTGCCAAGATTGAAGACAGGCCCAATTTATACCACGCCCTCTTTTTGCTGCTTGAGACCGCTTGTATTGGTGTTTTCTCTGCTTTAGACCTATTCCTCTTTTATCTCTTTTGGGAATTTATGCTTATCCCAATGTACTTCATCATAGGTTTTTGGGGACACGAAAGAAAGGTTTATGCAGCGAACAAGTTCTTTGTATATACGTTCTTTGGTAGCATATTCTTGCTTTTGGGTATAGCGTCGGTGGTAATTTATGGCTACATAGTTTCAGGAAGTGTTAGCTTTGATTATTTCTTCCTGAAGAATATTCAGTATCCATTGTGGATACAGCTTGTGACTTTTCTACTCTTTGGGCTTGGTTTTGCGGTAAAGGTGCCCATGTGGCCCTTCCACACATGGCTTCCCGACGCCCACGTGGAGGCTCCTACCGCAGGGTCTGTGATCTTGGCAGCGGTGCTTTTAAAGATGGGAACTTACGGCTTTGTTAGGTATTCCCTTCCAATGTTCCCGGAGGCGAGTAAATATTATGTGCCCTTGATATTCTTCCTCAGTGTGGTTGCCATAATATACGCTGCAATGATGGCTATAGCTCAGACCCACATAAAGAGGCTTATTGCGTATTCCTCCATAAGTCACATGGGTCTGGTTACCTTAGCCACCTTTGCCTCCGACTGGAACGCTTTGAATGGTGCCATATACATGATGGTAGCCCACGGGCTTTCTTCTGCTGCCCTGTTTATGTCTGCGGGTTTTATTTACGACCGCATTCACTCCTACCACATGGATGACCTTGGAGGACTAGCCAGATACATCCCTAACTTGGCTATCGTGTTCATGTTGAGCGGTCTTGTGGGTATAGGATTTCCGGGTCTTGCGGGCTTTGTGGCGGAGTTCCTCATCCTTCTTGGTACCTATAAGAACTACCCTGTTTGGGCTTTCATAGCAGGTGTAGGAATGGTTCTCGGTGCCGCATACTTCCTTTACATGTATAAGAGAGTTATGTTGGAGGAGGAAACCATATCCGATTACAGAAGGGAAAAGTGGAGCCACCTTAAGGACCTGGAGCTTCATCACTGGATCGCCTTCGTGCTGGTCCTTGCGTCCTCTGTGCTACTTGGAATTTATCCCTTGCCCTTCGTTAAGTTGATGGAACATACCACAAGGATGGTCTTTGGAGGTTGATATGAACTGGAATGCCCTTCTGCCGGAGCTTGTTCTTTCTATTGGCATTCTCCTGCTATTTTTCTTAGACCTGCTCTTGGACAAAAGACACTTTAGGCTTCTCCATGTTTTGGGTGGCTTTGTGTCCATCTTTGCTTTTATCTCTCTCTTTTTTGTAGAGGTGCCCGCAAAGACCTTTTTTGATACTTTTGCAGTTAGTTCCTTTGAGCTCTTCGGAAAGGGTCTTTTGTATATTCTCAGCTCACTGTCTTTGTTTGCCCTTTACGACTACTTTTTGAAGAAGAACTCTCCCTACGGAGAGATTCCCTATCTGGTGCTCCTTTCTACCCTTGGGCTTTCCTTCTTCATGTCATCAAGCAATCTTCTTACCCTCTTTGTTTCTGTGGAGCTCTCCTCCATTAGCATATACATACTAACTGCCCTTTTGAGGGGGGATTACAACTCAAAGGAGTCTGCCTTTAAATACCTTTTGATGGGTTCGGTGGGGACTGCCCTCTTTGGAATGGGCTCGGCCTTTTACTACGGTGCTACAGGTAGCTTCTTTTTGACACCCTACGCAGACCAAAATACTCTGTTTTCTCTGTTTATTCTCTTCTTTTTGTCTGCCTTAGCCCTTAAGATTTCTGCAGTTCCCTTTCACTTTTGGACGCCCGACGCCTACGATGGTGCACCCACTCCTTTGGTGGGATACATTGCCACCGCGCCCAAGCTTGCCCTCTATATGCTCCTGGTCAAGCTTACCCTTCTATTCTCCCAATTTAAACTCTGGCTTGTTTTGGTGGCTGTACTTTCTTTGCTTTCTATGTTCTACGCCAACTTTACCGCCTACGCCCAAAGGTCCGTCAAAAGGCTCCTTGCTTACTCCTCCATCGCCCACGCAGGATACTTCCTCTTGGGTGTGAGCTTTTCAGACCAAATTTTACAAAAGGCTCTACTCTTTTACCTTGGTGTGTATGTTTTTGCGGTGCTCGGTTCCTTTGTGGTGCTCTCAGCCTTTGAAAAGCAGGAGGGCTTCAGCCATCATCTTTTAGAATACAGGGGCTTGGGTAGAGAAAACCCTGTGCTCGGCGTGGCGCTCTCCATCTTTTTGCTTGCCTTCATTGGTATCCCGCCCATGGCTCTGTTTGTGGGAAAGCTGGGCATGTTTATGGGGCTTGTAAAAGCTGGGCTGGAACTTTTAGCCCTTGCCTTCGTGGTGGCAAGCGTAATCTCCGCGGGGTATTACCTAAAGCTCATGAGCGTTATGTTCTTGGAGGAAGGAGAGGTGAGGTTCAGGGGTAGTTCCCTTTCTGCGGGCGAGTCTTTTACACTGCTTGTTTGTCTGATATTTATTCTTTTGCTTGGCCTTTTCCCTCAACTGCTTTATACTTACATAAAGCTCTAAATGTGGGTTTTAGGACAGCACGACGAGCCTTACAGGAAGGCAAGAAACTCCATCCTAAACTTAATAGGCAATACACCATTGGTTAGGCTCAAAAACGTTATTCCCAAGGAGATCTCTCCCAAGGTAGAAATCTACGCTAAGCTGGAGGGCTTTAACCCAGGGGGCTCTGTAAAGGATAGGCCTGCCCTTTCTATGTTCCTGGATGCTATGAATAGGGGGCTTATAAAGGAAGGTAAGGTGGTCATAGACGCCACTTCGGGGAATACGGGCATAGCCTTGGCTATGGTGGGTGCTGCCTTGGGGGTGCCCGTTGAGTTGGCAATGCCAGCCAACGTTAGCGAAGAAAGAAAGAAGATCATAAAGGCATACGGTGCCAAGGTGTACCTGACGGACCCTTTGGAAGGAACGGATGGTGCTATACTGTTTGTTAGGGAACTGGTGGAAAGGAACCCAGAAAAGTACGTGTATTTAGACCAATACAACAATCCTGCCAACTGGAGGGCACACTTTTATTCTACAGGTATAGAACTGTGGCATCAAACCAACGGTCGGATCACCCACTTGGTAGCTGGCATAGGGACCGGTGGAACCATAATGGGCACGGGAAGGAGGCTAAAGGTCTTCAACCCAGATATTCAGATTGTGGGGGTCCAACCTGCCTATCCCTTTCATGGCATAGAGGGGCTAAAACACATAGAGAGTTCTATAAAGCCCGGCATCTTTGACGAGAGCTTTTTGGACAGGACCATCTTTGTGGAGACAGAGCCCGCCTATGAGATGACCAAAAGGTTGGCCATGCAGGAAGCCCTCTTTGTGGGACAATCTTCCGGTGCTGCTTTGGTGGCAGCGTTGGAGCTTGCCAAAGAACTGGAGGAGGGTGTTATTGTGGTGATCTTTCCCGATGGGGGTAGCAAATATCTGAGCACTGCACCCTTTAACAATCTTTAGGAGGTGTACCATGAAACTGACGGTAGTAGGGGCAGGGTATGTGGGGCTTACCACCGCAGTGTGCTTTGCCCACCTTGGCAACGAGGTTATGGTGGTGGAAAAACTGCCCGAGAAGGTTCAGGCTTTAAAAGAAGGAAAGGTACCCTTCTATGAACCGGGCTTGGAGGAAATGCTGAAGGAAAACCTAAGCTTGGGAAGACTCTTTTTTACTACGGACCTAAAGGAAGGGCTTGACTTTTCGGATGTGATCTTCATATGCGTGGGTACTCCTCAAAGGCCCGATGGCTCCGCAGACCTTTCTCAAGTGGAGGAGGTAGCAAGGGAAACCGCCAAGCTTATGGAAGGCTACAAGCTCTTGGTGGAAAAATCTACTGTTCCTGTCAATACCCATAAGCTCATAAAAAGGACCGTGGAACGGTATTTGAAAATGAGAGGAAAGATTTTAGAGTTTGATGTGGCATCAAACCCGGAGTTTTTGAGGGAAGGCAGTGCAGTTAGAGACTTTTTGGAACCCGACAGAATAGTAATAGGTGTGGAAAGTGAGAGGGCACGCCGAATAATGGAGGAGCTCTACAAAGACTTTAAATGCCCTATTATCTTTACAGACCCTGCCACCTCCGAGCTTATAAAGCATGCGTCCAATTCCTTCTTGGCAATGAAGATCTCCTACATAAACATGGTGGCAGACCTATGCGAGAAGGTTGGAGCGGATGTAAGGCTCGTGGCAGAAGGAATGGGGTATGACAAGAGGATCGGCAGGGAGTTCCTCAGGGCGGGCATAGGCTGGGGTGGTAGCTGTTTTCCAAAGGACATAAAGGCTTTTATAAAGATGGCTAAAGATCATGGCGTGGATTTTTCCCTCTTGGAGGAAGTAGATAAGATCAACCAGAGGAGGGCTGTCCAGTTTGTGGAAAAGGTAAAATCTGTGCTTTGGAGCCTGAAGGATAAAACCCTGGCGGTTTGGGGACTATCCTTTAAGCCAAACACTGACGATATAAGGGAAGCTCCCTCCCTAAGACTGGTGCCCATGCTTTTGAAGGAAGGTGCTCGTCTGAAGCTCTACGACCCGAAGGCTATAGAGAACTTTAAAAAACTGTATCCTCCCGGCAAGGACTTAGATTATGCACCAGATATGTACTCCGCGGTGGAAGGTGCCAGCGCACTGCTCATCTTTACCGAATGGGAGGAGTTTCAAAGGGCAGACCTATACAGAGTAAAGGAGCTCATGGAACTTCCCATAATAATAGACGGTAGGAACATATACGAACCCGAGGTGGTTAGAGGGCTTGGGTTTGAGTACTACGGAGTGGGAGTGCCCTAAAGGAACTTATTCCTTCTCCCACCTCTCCTTTATTACACACTCCACCTCCACGGGCACCTTTTTTAATATAATCCCGCCAGCCCTTTTCATAGCCCTCTCCAAAAGCTCCGCGGTCCTTTCTCCTTCTTCCGCGGGACATTCCACCACTATCTCGTCATGCACCAAGTTTATCACATGGGCTTTGATGTTTTCCCTTCTGACCTCTGCGTCAAATATAAGCACAGAGAGTTTTAAGAGGTCCGCACCAGTTCCCTGTATGGGATAATTGACCGCGTCTGGGAAAGTGTGGGCGGTATATCTTCTGCCAAGCAAGGTATAACCCTCCGATTTACCTTTTCCCCTTAATTCTTTCTTAACTCTTTCGTGCCAATCCTTAAAGCCTCTGAAGTGTTCAAAAAATCTTGCTCTTATTTTCTCCGCTTCTTCCAGGGAAAGGGCTATGCCGTAGGAAGAGTAAGCGTATTCTGCCAACCCCTTTGCGGATATACCGTATATGAGCCCAAAATTTACCGCCTTTGCCAACTGCCTCTCTTCCTTTGTAATCTCTTCCTCCTTTTTCCCCAAGAGCACGCTGGCGGTGTATTTGTGCATATCCCTCCCTTCCCTAAATACCCTTATCATGCTCTCATCGTTTACATACTCTGCGGCGATCCTCAGTTCTATTTGAGAAAAGTCCGCTATAACAAAAACATTTCCTTCCTCCGCCTTGAAGATTCTTCTTAGGCTCCGTGGAATGTTCTGCACATTGGGGTTCATAGAAGACATTCGCCCGGTTATTGCACCTATCTGCTTGAACTCTGGATATACCCTTCTCCCCCTCAAACCGCCCTTAATCTCCTCAAGCTTGTCTAAGTTCTTCTTTATCTCTCTTATCTTCAAGAGCTCTCTTACCGCAGGGTTTTCTATGTGCTCCGCCAAGTATTTATCATCGGTGGATATGTTACCCTTTTCTGTTTTTGGAAGGTTTAAACCAAACCTTTTGACCAAAAGCTCCCCCAACTGCTTGGGAGACATGGGGTCCGTTCTGTATTTGACTAAAAAGTCCATCACCCTTTTTTGAAGCTCCTTTGAGAGCTCTTTTACAAGCCTTTCCAGCTCTTCCACATCCACCGGGAGCCCGTTTCTTTCAAGCTTTGCCACCTCCTGAACAAAAGCCATTTCCACTATGGCGATGGGATTCTTGAGCCCAAAGACCTTTGCGGTCCTGGTTTTAAGGAGGTTTTCTTCCACCACTGGTGTAAGATTGTTTAACCTCTCAAGGAGCAGTGGAAAGAGCCTTCTGACCACCTCCACATCCAGGGCGGCGTATTCTAACTGTTTTTTTGAGAGCTCTGAGGAGCCCCAGTTGGAAAGCTGAGGGCTCTTATCTAAGACCTCTCCCAAATACTGCATGGCTAACTTCTGAAGGGAGTGCCTGTCGGAGTCTCCCAACAATTGACTGGCGATCATGGTGTCAAAGACTGCGTAGGGCTCTATTCCGTAGGCAAGAAGATACTTCAGGTCAAACTTCAGATTATGCCCCACTATACCCTTTTGGGAAAGCAAATCCTTTAAAAAGTTAATTCCTACATCACCAAGCTCGTAAAGGTCCAAAAGGAGTATGTCTTTTTCAGTTCCCAACTGAACAAGCCTTATGGTGCTGTCTCTCACCGTTTCCGTGTCAATATACAAAAAGGGTATATCCTTAAAGCTCCCTTCCCACTTGGCAAGGGATTTTGGGGATGTGATGTATTCAAAGCTCACCTTCATGGCTCTTTACTGGGCTTAGCTTTTCTATTTCCACCTGCATGGCGGTTTCGTCGCATGAGGGAAATTTAACACAGTTTATGCATTCACCCCAGACCTTGTGAGGCAGGTTCTCCTTGCTTATTGTGTGAAAACCGAGCTTTTCAAAAAAGTCCAAGGCGTAGGTTAGCACAAACACACGCTTAACCCCAAGCTCCTCTGCCTCTTTCAAGCATGCCTGCACTAAGGCAGTACCTATACCCCTGCCCTTCATGGACTCAATGACCGCCAAGCTTTTAATCTCCGCCAAATCCTCCCACACCACATGCAAGGCAGAACATCCCACGATTTGCCCCTCCTCCTCATAAACCCAAAAATCTCTAATGTTTTCATATATGGAGTTTAAGCTTCTTGGAAGCAAAAGTCCCTCCTTGGCGTAGGAGTTTATGAGGGAGTATATCCCCACCGCATCCTTTAGCTTTGCCTTTCTTAAGCCCATAATTTAATTCTATACCTCGTGGGAAGTTTGTGTTATTCTCTATATATAAATGCTTGACATAGAGCTTCTGAGGAAAAACCCAGAGTTTGTAAAGGAAAGACTGCGTTTAAGAAGAGAAGACTATCCAAGATTGGTAGATGAAGCGCTAAGGCTTGACGAAGAAAGAAGGTCTATACTCAAAGATCTGGAAGCCCTCAGGGCAGAAAGAAACGCACTAAGCAAAGAGATCGGAAAGCGCAAATCTATAGGAGAGCAAACCGCAGAGCTTGAGGGTAAGGTAAAAGAGATAAAGGAGAAAATAGAGGGCTTGGAGGATCAGCTTTCCAAGGTGGAGGAACAGTTAAAGGGCGTCATGCTCTCTATTCCCAACATCCCCCATCAGAGCGTGCCAGTGGGAAAGGACGAAACAGAGAACGTGGAGGTCAGAAGGTGGGGCGTACCGAGAGATTTTGACTTTGAGCCAAAAGCCCACTACGAGATAGGAGAAGCTTTGGGTATTCTGGACTTTGAGAGGGGTGCAAGTCTTGCTGGTAGCCGATTTACCGTTATGTGGGGTTGGGGAGCAAAGTTAGAGAGAGCCCTGATAAACTTTATGCTGGATTTTCATACAAGCAGGGGCTACAAAGAAGTATGGGTTCCCCATCTGGTAAAGCCCGAGATCCTTGAGGGCACCGGACAACTTCCTAAGTTTGAAGAGGACCTGTATTTTTGCGAGAGGGATGGTCTTTATTTGATACCTACCGCAGAGGTGCCCCTGACAAACCTATTTAGGGATACCATCCTTGAGGAGAAGGACTTGCCCATATACTTGACTGCCTACACTCCCTGCTACAGAAGGGAGGCGGGGGCTTACGGCAAGGACATAAGGGGTATAATCCGTCAACATCAGTTTGACAAGGTGGAGCTGGTAAAAATTGTCCATCCGGACACTTCAGACGAAGAGTTAGAAAAGCTAACCGCAGATGCGGAAGAGATCCTCAGGCTCTTGGGACTGCCCTACAGAGTGGTTGCCCTTTGCACCGGAGACCTTGGCTTTGCCTCTGCAAAGACTTACGATATTGAGGTCTGGTTCCCCTCTCAGAATAAATACAGGGAGATATCTTCTTGTTCCAACTGTACGGACTTTCAGGCAAGGCGCATGAACACACGCTTTAAAGACAGCGAAGGAAGAAAGAGGTTTGTGCATACCCTAAACGGCTCTGGCTTGGCGGTGGGTAGAACCCTCGCAGCAATTTTGGAAAACTATCAGCAAAAGGATGGCTCCGTGGTAGTGCCAGAGGTCCTCAGAGATTATCTTAAGGCGGATGTTATAAAACCCGATGGAACTTGATGTAAAAAATCTCTCATCGGATGAACTTTACGATATTCTTGTAGACTGGGTGGCACCAAGACCCATCGCTTGGGTATCCACCTTGAGCAAAGAGGGTGTTATTAATTTGGCTCCCTTCAGTTTTTTTAACGTGGTATGCGACCAACCACCCGTTTTAATGCTGTCCATAAGTAAAAAAGAAGATGGCACCAAAAAGGACACAGCCCGTAATATCCTTGATAGTGGAGAGTTTGTGGTCAATTTCCTTGAATATAATCTTTTGAAAAAGGCTGAGAGAACTTCTTGGGATTACCCACCTCATGTTAGTGAGTTAGAGGTTATCAAGCTAACGCCCGAGCCATCTGCAATAGTAAAGCCTCCAAGGGTAAAAGAGTGCCCCGCCAGCTTTGAGTGCAGACTACTGGAACACAGGGAGCTTTATAACTACGACCTTATCCTCGGAGAGGTGGTCTTTATAGTAATAAGAAAAAGAAGGGACTACAGGGTGGGAAGGGTTGGAGAGAGATTTTGCAAGTGTCCAACTTAAACGCACCCTTCCCTCTGTAGAAACTGATTTATGTTCTCCTTTTTGTAAAACTCCTCTTTCACGTACCTTATAACGCAGGCGAGGGTCTTCGGGGGCGTATAGCCCGGAATCCTTAAGATGATCTCCCCTTGGGAGTTGTAAAAGATTATGTGGGGGTATGCCCTAACGCCCAAAGCCCTTGCCAAGTCCTCCTCGGTGCTCTCTCCCTCCTTACCATCAAGCCTGTACTTTACTCTGGCGTTGCTTTCCGCAAGGAGCCTTAAAACATCCATACCTTCCACCGCTTTTTTCAGCTGAGGGTCCCTTTGTAGGTCTTTGTCTAATTGTTTGCAGTATATACAGCTTTCACTTTCCACGATCAGCATGGCATAGGGAGATTGAGGAATCAGGCTTTTGGTTTCGGCGGGATTGGAGTTCTTCTCCTTTTCTCCTTTACAAGAGGATAGGGTGAGCCCTATGCTGAAGAGGACCATCAAAAAGGCAATAAGTCTGCTCATGGCTTTAAAATATATCCCAATTGGGAGCACGAAGCAACTTGAGGCTTAAAAAGTTCTACGGACAGCATCTTCTGGTGTCTCCGGGAATTTTAAAAAGAATTGTAGAGTTTGCTCGCTTGAACGCTGAAGACGTAGTGGTAGAAATCGGTCCCGGCACGGGCAATTTAACAAAAGAGATATTAAAGGAGCCAATAAAAGAACTCCACTGCTTGGAGATAGACAAAGACATGATAGAGGAACTAAAAAAGCTACAAGATCCAAGGCTCAAAATCTATCATACCGATGCGAGCGAGTTTGACTATTGCCTTTTGGGAAACTCCTTAAAGCTTTTAGGAAATTTGCCCTACAACAGTGCAAGCTTGATCCTTGAGAGGACCGTTCTTTCCCACAGATGCGTTACGTTGGCGGTTTTTATGGTTCAAAAGGAGGTGGCACAAAAGCTGGTAAAGGGCTTATCTTGGCTTGGCGTCTTTGTTAAGACTTTTTTTGAAGCGGAATACCTTATGACGGTTCCCCCTCGCTTCTTTTTGCCCCCTCCAAAGGTTCAATCGGCTGTAATAAGGTTAACCAGAAAGGAGCCAACTCCCGAGATAGAACCAATGGAATACAAAGCCTTTTTAACCAAACTCTTTTCCCTCAGGAGAAAGGCTCTAAAAAACAAGCTCCCGGGAGAGCTTCTGCGTAGGGCAAGCATAGACCCTCAGCGGAGGGTGGAGGGGCTATCTCTGGAGGAGATACAAAGGTTGTACTTTCTTTCAAAAGCCTGACTTCCAAAAGCCCTTACCCTCTTCTCTTGCCTGCCTTTGGGCTTCCAAGAAAATATCCTGATACTTAACATTTGGTGGGATGGTATAGACCTGTGCCATTCCTTCCCTTACCAAAATCTCATTTAACATTCTGCCATCCTTCAGCCACACATAAGCCAAAACCCTTCCGTATTTATCCGTCTTTTGCACGTCCTGTTCCAAATAAACAATTTCTCCCTCTGGCAACAGCTTTTTAGTAAATTCTGCGGCGATCTTTCCCATATGTATAATCTCTTCCTTTTGCAGACCGCTCTTTTTGACATCCCTCTCAAGCTTTGGATTTTCTCTGCTTTCTGGTGTATCTACACCGATAAGTCTAACCTTAACCTCCTCCCCATTTTTGAGTGTGCAGGTAAAAGTATCTCCGTCTATGACCCGGACAACCTTGCAGGGAGTTCCCTTTTTCTCTGCAGATGTTGGCGTGCTTTTACCACAGGAAGCAATAAAAAGTATCAAAGGAATAACTAAAAGTCTCCACATGGTTTTATATTATAAAGTCTAACGCAAGAGTTTATACTTTATTATTTCCATGAAGATTGCCTTGGTTCTCTCGGGCGGTGCGGTTAGGGGCGTCGCCCACATAGGAGTTATAAAAGCTTTAGAGGATCTCGGCTTTGAAATTTCAGCCATAAGCGGTGTGAGTGCGGGCGCCCTGGTGGGAGCCTTCTACTGTGCAGGATACACACCGGAGGAAATGTTAAAGATCGTAAAGTCCAAACACTGGCTCAGATACATAAAGCCAAGACTTCCAAAGTTGGGATTTTTTTCTCTGATGGACGCAAAGAGGTTTCTAAAGGACTACCTAGAGGTAGAACGCATTGAGGAGTTAAAAAGGGAGTTTCATATATGCGCTTTAGATATCCTTAGCGGAAACACCCTTTACTTTTCGGAAGGAGAGCTCTATGAACCCCTCCTGGGAAGCTGTGCCTTGCCGGGCATCTTTGAACCGGTGAAGTTTAAAAACTTTCTGCTTTTGGATGGAGGTATTACCAACAACCTTCCGGTGGAACCTGTGCAGAACAAAGGACTTTTCATAGTGGGCGTAGATGTTAATCCTACCTCTACCATTGGAAAGCCAAGGAGCATGTTTGCGGTGCTAATAAGAAGCTTTCTTTTGGCGGTACGGTCTAACGCAGATAAAAGGAAGGAACTCTGCAATGTGGTTATAGTGCCTGATTTGGAGAATTACTCTCCATACAATTTATGGAAATTGGATGAGCTCTACCATCTTGGCTACAAAAAGACCTTGGAGGTGATGAAGGGCTTTCATGGACAATAAAATTCTCGTAGACCCTTCAGAAGACAGAATAAACATAGCTAAGAAAGTTTCAAAGCTTGCATTACCCATCATCTTCTCAAACCTGCTTTACACGGTGGAAACCAGTGTGTCCCTTATATTGGTCTCGGGTATTTCTTCCACCGCAGTGGCGGGAGTAGGATACTCTAACAGTATGCTCTGGTTCATATACTCCCTAATGGCTCTGTCTTACACGGGCACCTCCGTTTTAGTAGCCCAAAGGGTGGGTGCAGGAAAGGATCCTTCTCCAGCCTTTCTGTGGGGACTGATCTTAGCCTTTTTGATCGCACTACCCTTGACCTTTTTTGGTACAGACATAACCACAGCCATTATGATGCAATTTGGTGCCTCAAAGGAGGTGGCAGAAGTATCCTACCAATACCTAAAACCCATATTTCTCTTTATCACCGTGGGCTTTATCTTAGAGGTCTTCTACGCCGCTTACAACGGCTACGGAGACACAAAAACCCCCTTCAAAATAGGCTTTTTTATGAGTTTGATAGACGTAGTCTTTTCTTATCTTCTCATATACGGAAAGTTTGGCTTGCCCCGGCTGGAGGTGGCGGGTGCAGGTTGGGGAATTGTCCTTTCAGAAATCTATGGGCTTTTGGCATACCTTTACCTATACATTGCCCACAGAAGACCCTTCCCCGTAAGATTAGACGTGGGAAAGGATGTTCTTCTGAAGATACTGAGAATTGGCAGTCCCACCGCCCTTGAAAGGGCTATTACCAGCCTCTCCTTTAACATCTTTGTGGGTATGATTGCCAGATTTGGAGACAAAGCACTCGCAGCGCATCAAGTGGGTCTGAGGGTTGAAAGTGTGTCTTTTATGGTTGGCTTTGGGTTTATGATTGCTTCCACGATAGTCTCCGGACAGAACTTTGGTGCGGGCAACTATAAGGGCTTACAGCGTGGCATATCAACCATAGCCCACCTCACAGCCCTTATAATGGGTCTGGCTGGGGTATTTCTGCTACTATTCCCAAGGGAGTTTTCCTACCTCTTTGTAAAGGACCCGGAGGTGGTGGATTTAGCGGTCTATT
>WYEK01000145.1 GCA_009903855.1 Thermocrinis sp. | reverse complement strand
TAAAAGCCCTGAGAAGTTCCTCTGCTGAAGTGGTGGCAGGGAAAGAAAGAAGACTTCTGCTATTCAGTTCATCATCCCTTCCCACGCCCTTATCGGAAACCACCGCATAGGCGTGTATGGGGAGTTCACTGTCTCTAAACCAAGCCTTTATGCTTTGGTCTAAAAGTGCTATAGATGGACAAAGGAAAAGAATAAGCTTTCCCTCTCCAAAGCTTTCCGCTATCCTCAGGGCTACCAAGGTTTTCCCTGTTCCGGGCGGCATTATGAGTTTTCCTCTATCGTGGGACTGAAAGCCCTCAAGGACGCTTTGGATAGCTTGCTGCTGATAGGGTCTCAGCTGCTTTTTCTCCTTTATTAGGGGCTTTCCTTCTAAAAGGGCTTTAGCTTGGTCTAAATACTCACTGAGTTCATCCGCAGAAACTGTAATAATTGTCTTGCCAAGCCTTTCTATTTCCCTCTCTACTTCTTTGCTTACAGACTTAGCCACCAGATAGCCGCCTTTGAAGTTAATGTCTTTTCGCAAGAGAGAACCCACAAAAGTTCCTACATCTTTCCAAGAGACTGCCCTATCCCAATTCTTACACTGAACTGCAAAAAGTTCGCCATCCTTCTCCGCCACAAGGTCTATGCCCGTGTCCTGTAGAGAAAGCCCCTTTTGAGATGCCCACTCTTGCCACAAATACGCCCTAAAGCCTTGCTTCTCAAGATATAGCTTTGTGGCTACTTCTAAAAGTCTCCCCTTCTCTACGTTCTGCATAGACATTATTTTAGCTTTCTTTGCCCCTTGACTTTTCGGGAAATTTTGGATAAAATAATTTCCTGAAAGGAGATGGTGGCCATGAAAAAAGAAGATATAGGCGTAATAAAGAAAATCATTAATTTCAAGCAGGCGGTGGCGGAAGGCGATATTGAGAAAAGAAGAAAAGCTGAAGAAGAACTTAGAGAAGTTTTTGAAGAACTTGGATTAGGTGAAAAGCTTACGGAATATCTTATAGCCCATATCAAAAGGGCTGTAGAAATAGAGAAAGCGTACGAAGAAAAAAGCAAGCTTATGCAAGAAGTAAGGGAAACCATACGAGAACTTGCGAGGAAGGTTTGAAGCCCTCCTCCCCGCCCTCTTGTCCTTCTAAAATGCAAAAAAAACTAAGGCTGCTTGAACTCACATGGCTTGAGAGTTTTTCCACTACATCCGAGGACTTCACCCAGCCTTCAGCCATAGCATTATTCTTGGTTAACTAACTTTCCAAAAAACACACAGACTTAGTTAACCCTCTTGACAATTCAGGAAATTTTAACTAAAATAATATCCTGAAGGAGGTGGTGGCGATGGAAAAAGAAAAGCTAATAAAGGCGGTGGAACTTGTGAAGAAGGGAGAATTGGAGCCAGTATTTTGGAAAGACGGGACTGTGATATTTGGTTGGGTGAATGGTTATTCTACACCGTTCTTAGAAACTCATATTTTTCAAGTGGAGGAGGTAATATCAAAGGATAGGCTTTTGGAACTCTATCAAATGGTGCGGCAGGCAAAGGAGTTTGAAGAGAATGTTATGCTAAAGAGTGTGGAGTTGAGGGAGGACTGGGAAGGCTACAAGTACGCTTTATTTAAAGGAGGGAAGTTTGTTGCGGGAGTTCCTCATGCTTGGTTTGAGGATGAGGATATGAGGGAGTGGGCGGAAAGGTTGTCGCAGATGGCAGAGAGGAAAAAGAAGATAAGGAAGCTAAGGGAATGGAAAGAGAAGCTTAATGGTTGGGTTCTTTCCGCACTGATGGGAGAGATTGTAAGAGTAGCGGGAGAAGGGTATGGAGAAGGAGGAAGAGGCGTTATATACTACACCCTCTCCGAGAGAGTGCCTTATGAGGTGTGGGAAAGAATTAAGCACCTTTTCCGTTATTACAAAAATCCCAAAATCAGACCTATGGAAAGCTTTTTACATCCCTCCGTGCGTGGCATAAAAGCACCAAGTGGGTATTACACCACAAACCCTGAAGAGGTCAAAGCCCTGTTGATGGAGATTGCTAAAGAGTATGCAAGTGAAGAACACTTTGAGTTTTTGAAAGCCTTGAAGGAGTTAGAAGGATGAGAGAACTAAGCCTTCCACTTTCTATAAAAAAGTCCTTGACAAAGTCTAAGACTTGGTCTATAATTAAAAACTGAAGGAGGTGGTGGTATGAGATACATTGAAGCTTTTAACGGAAGGTTTGACAACAAGTATGGCATACTGTCCTACCAAGTGAGGTTTTATCCAGACAATCCAGAGAAGAGTTTCACTGTGGATTTTGCTTTGGTAAGACGGAAGAGGACTGCAAGGATGAGGAGGTTTCAAAGCTTACCTGACTTAAAGCCCGTAGCCGTTTTTGATGTGGTGGTGGTAGATAGGAGAGGGGCGAGCCCATTTGATGTGTATCTTTTGGACAAGGTAGTAGAACAGCAAGGCAAGTATGGGATAACAATAGAGAGGCGGGAGGAATACTACAGGGTTAATGATGTGTTTGTGGTGATGTCTTATCCTGTGAGGAAGCGTTTAGAAAATGATTACTTGCTGTTAATCAATGGGTGCAAGGTTTCTATACCGAAGCCGAAACTCTTAAGCATCAGTTATGAGTATGCTAGCCATTGGCTTAAACACAAGCTTGGACAAAGCAAAAAGTTGGAAAGAATTCTAAACGGTGAGGGGGATTTAGAGTATTTGAGGGCAATCTATCCCAAGCTTGTGTATATAGACCCAGAGGTTCAAAGAGAACTTGAGGGCAAGGAGGTTGTGAGAGTATAACAAAGGAGGTGAAGAACCATGTGGAGAGAGAAGTTTAAGCTTGTCGCGTGTGAGTGGAGTTGGAAGAGGTTAAGCACGAACTATAAGCACTGGGTGAATGAGGACTTTAGCGGAGAGATAACTGTGGTGTATGCACCTTCCCACAGAATAGAGAAGTTAATGGACGAAATAGAAAGTGTGAACCCGGACCTTCTAAGACTGATAAAAGAGGTCTATATCCAATACTGGGTAGGAAACGAGTTTAGAGGTTCTGGTCCAGACAGAGGGTATATAAAAGGAGACAAGGAATTCCTGTCCAAACTGATTAAGGAAGCTTACTTTGAGTGGATAGACCGGGCCTGGGGCGATTGGACAGGCACGCTTAAGTATGATAAGGAGTTCCTTGAGAGTTTTAGGGTAAAGGAGGCTAAGCCATGAAGAAAAAGCGTTTGTCCCTTCGTGAGTGCATAGAGATAGAAAAAGCCCTCTCGTCCCTCCCTCATCCTCTCCGTGTAGAGAGGGAAGGGAAAGGTCCTGTAAAGGTAATAAACGGAGAGGGCAATTTTATTCAACTTGTTTCATACAATCAGTTGCAAGCCCTCCTCCTCTTCATTCAAAAGAACTGCCCGCACGACAACAAATAAGCCCGTGCGGGGCTTTGAATAGCACGCTTAACTCCTAAACTGGGTTAACTAAGTCTCTACTTGAACCTTTCTACTTAGTTAACCATCCCTCTTGACAATTTGGGTAAAAATGACTAAAATAATTACCTGAAAGGAGGTGTGTAGGGATGGTAGAACTTAAAAAGGTTGTAAAAAGAGGAGAGCAAGGCTGGGCTGTAGAACGAAAGAGTGAGTTGCCCGAGGGAGCTAAAGAAATGAGGCTGGTTTTACACATAATAAGAAAAGAGGATTGGGATCGTTGGAATGAGTTAAAAGTATACGACTTCGGTTCTGAGGAGCAAGCGTTTGTAGTGGTTGATAGAAACTATCTCAGAACACCAGACCCAGAAGAGAAATACTACTTCTACTTTTATGTTTATACAGAGGATGGACAAAAGGAATGGCGTTATGTGAAAATGGAAAAGGGAACCTCAATGAAAGGCACGCTAACTTGGGAGAAAGTGAAAGACAAGGTGCGGGAATACAAGAACGGAATTTACAAAATAGTAGGTATAACTGAGGAAGGTAAAGCATTAATAGGGTTGCCAGAGTTTAGAGTGGGTGAAGTAGAATTCCTCTATGAACCAGAATTGCTTGAGAGGAAGAGAGTTGTTGAGAATGAAGATGTGTATGTTTATGTGTTTGAAAATGCACTGATAGACGAAATAGATGAAGATGAAAAGGTGTATTTGCTAAGACCTTGTAAAACCTTGAACACTATCATAATCAAAAGCAAAAAACCAATGGTTGTTTATCCTATAGACGGACAAACGGGATTTTACAAAGCGGAGATAAGGTATAACCCAAGCAAGGATGTTTCTATCTATAGGGTTCCGAAAGGAGAGTTTGACATTGTGTTGAAAGCTTATGTAGATGGAGAATACAAGCTAATACCTATCTGAGCAAGACATAAAGCAAACTTTCAGTCCCCAGCCCTTTGGCGGCGGGGCTGGATGCAATGTTCCAAGCCACCTTGTTCAAGACCATGAACTCGGATAGAAAATCCCTCATTCCACCGATGCCCGCATAAATAAAAACTCCTTAACAGGGTTAACTAACTCTTTACTTTTTCCTTTCCACTTAGTTAACCCTCCCGTCCCCCTTGCAATTCTGGAAATTTTGACTAAAATAATTTCCTGAAAGGAGGGTTAAAATGGGGTTGAGGTGTCAATGGCTGGCTGAGGCTGTTCTAAAAATCTACCATAGCCCTTAAGCGTAGCTATAGTGCAGGATACCAAACAAAAATAACAAAAATAAATAAATAAGTTGCAAGCACCCAGAAGTTCCAAAGAATAGCACAAGCAAAAGATGCTTTTCTTGCTAAGTCCTCCCTCTAAAGCATCCTCTGAAGCCATTGTTGGTGGAAGGGGTGTGGGATAGGGTGAGGTATTCTAAAGGGTTAGTTCCCTTATCCGCTGGGGGGCGTCCCGATGAGGGATTTTTAGAACAGCCTCACAGTCCCACCTTTAGGGAGAGTGCCCCAAAGAGTGAGGAGTTTTTGACGGAGAAAGACATTACTCTTGGCTACATCTACACTGTAAGCAGTTTGATAAAGAGGCTGTTGAAGGAGGAAGGGTTATGAGTGAAAAGCTTTATGTGGTAAGGGACTTTGCGAAGGAGTTGGTAAAGGTTATTTACGATGGAAACATTGGGAAGGTGGCGGAAATCTTCAGGTTGCTTGAGCTGGCACTTGAAAGGAATAAAAGGGAAACTGTCCAGTTGCTAATAGAGTATATAGAACGCTTTCATGGAGACATAGAGGCCTTGATGGGTAGAAAAAGAGGTGGAAAGGTGGAGCTGGTGGGCTTAGGCTGATCGGATGGGTGGAAAGGGTGGGAGGGGGAGGGAAGTAGCTGTTATCCAAGTTCTAAGGTGGAGTGTGTGGTGGAGTGCTTGCTAATTCCTTTGTATTTCGTCTTTGTTTGGTAGAACTCTCCTTAAGCTTTTCTCCCAGTCAATGTCCTTGAGTTTAGTTAGCTGTTGGTATTCTTCCTGTGAAAGGGCGATGCTTATTCTTCTTTTTGGGTCTTTTTTGCAAAATGTGTTGGTTTTGATGCTTTCAAGTATTAGACTGCGGATGTATGAGGAGAGAGGGAGGCCTTTTTGTTTGGCGGACTCTGAGAGGACATCCAAGAGGGGCTGGCTTATGGAGATGTTGATTTTTTTGTTCCTTCTCATGGGATTATTTTAGTGGTGGTGTTCGTGGTGGGTTTGTTGGTCTTCTAAGCTGAAGAGAAGTGGAGAGAGGTCATCGCTTACTTCTGGTGCGAGGATCTGTCCTCCTTCGTCTCCCTCTACCAACTGACTTAGCATTTCCTTTGCCTGTTCTTTCTTCTCCGCCACGTATTTTACGGTTTCCTCAAGGAATGCCTCTTCTCCGAGGGTTTCTCTGAAGGTTTGCAAAAGACAAAGCCCAAGGTCCCTGTCCTTCCACTCATCTTTACAATCAGAAGATATACAGGCAAGGAGTTCGTGTTCTACCTTTGAGGGCTTTTCATCCGCCATGTAGTAGAGTTTGCCGAAAACTCCGAACTTGTCCTTGTCTCCAGAAACCACAAGGTATGCACTCCCTGGGCTCATAGTAAGCAGTTCCTCAGGGCGAACCCTGTAGTCATACCTCTCCTGGGCTATATCAGACCAAGTGGGAAGCATGGCATCTATAGGGTCCTTCCAGATGTTTGCACCCGCCTTTGTGTATGCCTTGAAATACTTTACCTCTTGACCAAGATACTCAGACAAAAACTTGGCGGTCTCTGGATCACCCGCACCCAGTACAAGCTTTACCGCACAGTTGGCGAAGATGTTTTGGAACATGCCCCTTTGAATTCTTTCAAACTGATGGATTGACTGGTGGATTACCACAACGCCTATGCCAGCACCTCTGGCCATTTCAAAGACCTGCTGGAATTCTGGAGGTAAAACCTGAGGTGCCTCATCCACAAACACAAGGTCTGGCACATTCCAACGCACTCCCGCCCTGTATTTCCACGCCGCATAAGACTGCAAGTCCATTAAAACCATCTTTCCTATATCCAAACTCTCTCCGCTTGGAAAGTCCAAAGCCCTGAGGGCGAAGTAGGCAAGCTTGCTCTCCTTGAATATCTCCGCCAGCCTTATCTCAGGATAATACGAGTTCAAAAGTCTTGGGTCAAAGGTAAAGGCATACAGGGCCAGATGCTGCTGAAGACCTCTCAGATAACTCCTAAAGTCCCTGTTTGTCTTTGCCTCTTGGGATATGGTCTTTAGCCAAAGTTCTGCCAACTCGTCCTTGTCCTTGCTGTCCTTTATCAGGTCCAAAAGATACTCCACAGACCTTGGCAAATAGGCCAGCAATGCGTAAAGGTCTATAAAGTTTATCATCTTACCCGTCTGAGGGATGATGGAGAGTAGCCTTGAGAGTGCCCTGGTGACTTCCGCTTGGATTTTTTCATAGAATGTGGCGGTTCCACCTACCTTTGGCATGGTGGCCACAATGGTAGCCGCTATTTGATGGTAGTTTCTGGTTCTGATGGCGCCGTAAAAGGGATTGTATGACCTGCTTATCTTCGGCTTTGCCACGTCAAAGTAATAAAAGTCCTCTGGGAACCTGCCCTGTGCCTTCAGTTGGTTTATGAGGGCACTGATAACCTCATTGTCTCCCTTTGGGTCTATACACATTACTCCCATACCCTTTTCCAAAGCTTGGGCTACCAGAGGAGAGAACACGCTTTTGGTTTTACCCGCACCCGTCGGTGCTATCACGTGCACATGCCTGTTTATGGCAGACATGGAAACCTTCACTGGAGGGTCGTAGAAAATCTTAAAGCTTGCATCTATAGGTTCCATCTCATAGGGGCTTTTAACAGAAGGTAGCCATTTCAAGACCCACGAAAACAAATCCTTGCTAAGCATAAAGGTGCTAAACCCAAGAAACGAAAGAAAAAGCCCTGTTATAAAAAGAGGCGAATAGAGAAAGGCATAGGAAAAGAAAAGGAGGAAAAACACAAACAGCACGGGCAAAACAAACCAGAAAGTCCTCATGTAAACCTGAGGATTGGGAGACTTTTGGGCCTTCTTCTTCACATACTCATAAAGGAGATAAAAGACATAAAACACCGATATGCCCGCAAAAATAAGCCCTATGTAAATCATCTCTCTCCTCCCACAAGGAAAAATTTGTCCAAGTTTGGACCTTCTGCCAGAGGGAAAAGTTTAGCCCTAATGTGCTTGTTGCATACAAACCCAAAATACCTGCTGTCGTAAGACTTCTCCGCCTCACCCATTACAAAATAGCACCCATTGGGAATTTCTCCCTCATACTTAAATAGAGACACAGGTCTTCCCTTTGAATCTTGAGTTCTTGCCCTGCCAAGGTATACACCGTTGCAGTAATAGTTAAGCCCGACAGTCTTCAGGGTTTCCTTTGGCATGCACACCACACGCTTTACAAGGATTTTACCCTTAGTGTATTCATTCTCCACAGGAGGCGCAAACTCCACATAGTCTCCCTTTTGAATTTTGAAAAAAATCTCACTCCACAGCCACCACTTGTAAGGCAGGGAATAATCCATCGTATAAACCACCTTCACAGGAGAAAGCCAAAAGAAAAGTAGCCCAAAAATTACCGACGCAAAAACCCACTTGTATTTACTTTCCCAGAACCTCATGGGTAATGTCCTTAAAGGGTCCTTTAACTACACACTCCTTAAGAAGCACTATTCCGCCTTGCTTACTAAGTTTTTCCTGAATTTGTTTTAGCTTTTCCATCTGCATCTGCTGGAGTTTCTGAGGGTCCTCTCCCGCCTGAATAGCCTTTGCCAGCTCATCCACTCCTATGGTGGTTATCTCCATAAAACTCACCACTTTGATGTTTTGGGCTATGAAAACCAAAATCAGGGCATTGATAAACAATTGAAGGGCAACGATGAAAACCCAGTGATACCATTTCATTGCGACTTCTCCTTCCTGAGGATTTCTATGGCGGACTTCCAGCTGTAGCCTTGCTTTACAAGTTCATAGCGTCTCCTCCTTGTCTCAGGGTCTGTGAAGAACAGCGCCTTCATAAAATCGTCAAGGACTATCCGCACCTTCACCGCACCCGCCTCAGACACCAAAAGCATCTCTCCATACTCGCCCGCAAGAGGGTGCACGCTTTCAAGCAAGTTCCACTCGTATTCCGTCAGAGATAGTCTCTTGGAGTTCCGAATAGCATTCCTTGATGTGGAGGAAATCATACCAAACAGCTTCCAATAGGAGTTCTCTATGATAACACGACCTGCACGGGAAACCTCTCCTGAACCTGCCATAAAGTCTTCAAACCCTTGAGTTCCCAAGATGATGCTTGCACCGTGCTTTCTAAACCTTCTGTATGCCTGTTCAATGAAGAGGTCTATCTTGGGATTGCCCAAGAACTTGTGGGCTTCGTCTATGATAACTAAATGCTTGTAGGTGGAGGTGTGCTGGTTGTAGATGTCTTTGGAAATGAAGAAGGTCAAAAGCATGAGGAGAGGGTCTCTCAGGTCTGGAATGTTCTCAAGGGTGTCGTTTTCAAAGACCGTGAGTGAGTTGTTAAACTCAAAGTGAGACCATCCGTTGAAAAACACTCCGTATTGTCCCCTGCTTGAATAGGGAGTAAGCTGGATGAGAAAGTCATTCACCCTGTTGTCAGTGGAATACTTTTTCAAATACTCAATAAGCGTATCCACACAGCTTTCAGGACCATAACGGAGATAGCTTTCCTTGATTGCCTCCTCAAGAAAAGCCCTTATAAGCTTTTCATTCTCCTCCGACTTCCTGATTTCCTTGTTTGCACCCATCATATAGTAGAGGTTTATCAAAAACTCCAAGTAATCTTCCAACTCCTGCGTGTTTTGAATGATAGAGAAGGGATTTACACACTTAGGACTGTCAAAGCTAAACTCTATAAAGTCTCCCCCCAGAACTTCCGCAAAAGCCTGATAGGACCGTCCTATGTCTATTATCCACACCCTGTTGCCACTTGCCAAGTAGTTAAAAGCTATATACTGCAAGGCTACCGACTTGCCACTGCCCGTCATTCCCACCACAAAGCTGTTGTATCCACCCGCTGGATTGGAAAAGTAGTCAAAACCCACAAGTTCTCCCAGACTGCTTACAAAAAACACCTCTGGCCTTGTCCCACGCCATCCTCCATAAAAGGGCACAAAGGTGGCCACATTGTTGGCAAACATCCCTCTTATTCTTTGCTTTGAGAGAAAGTCCGCCATCTTCTGGTCAAATCCAAAGGGCATAGCACTCATAAAGTCCGCCAAAACCACATAAGCGTTCCTCTCTATATCAAACCCAAGATTTTTAAAGTGAGACACTATCTTTGAAGATTTCAGTTCCAACTCCTCCTTCGTCTTTGCCCAGATGAAAATCAGCAAATCCACTCCATACACTCCCTCTCCACGCTCTATCCTCTCCATAGCCACAGAAAGGTCTTCATGCTTGAACTTAAGCCGTGGAACAAGATTGTATGGAACCCTCTGAGATAACACCATTAACGCTGAGGACTTTATCTTTCCTAACACCTTGTCTGAAAACCTCACCACATTCAAACATATCATGTAGGGAAAGTCCAAAGAAGAGCCAGTTATCTCAGAACCCACATACCCCACCGCATCAAAAAGCCCCCACTCCTTCGGATAATTCCTCACCGAAAAGCTTCTAATAAACATCCCACCAAGTTCTATGCAGTCATCGTGCACCCTCAAAACATTGTCATTCCTTACCACCGCCCTCCTGAGCGGTATCGTCCCATCATACTCCCCCGCACCCCGCCAATCCGCATTGAAGTTTATCAGCTTATACATATACTCATACAGGTCCTGTGCCTTCATGGGACGAGGCTGAAAGCCCACCCCCGCCAAGTGCCCCGCAAGCTTGGACTTAAGCTGAGTAATAAGCGTCAACTTGTATTCCAAGGTCTTTTCCTCAGGTTCCTTGTCCTTTCTGAAGACAGACAGAAGAGTAGAAAACAGCTGCTTTTCCTGTTCCTTCCCTCCATACTTTACTGTGATAACAAGGCGCTTGCGATTGAGGTAAGCGTTAAAACTTCTGGTTATGGGTTCATGACCTTTCCTTTCCAAAAACTGTGCATAGCTTTGCACCGCCTCCCAAAGCAAATCTGCATGCACTCCCCGTAGGTTCACAAGGCCTGCCCTCTTGTTGGCAAGATAGTAATCAACCAGATGCAGATAATCTGGAGTGGAGGTGAGGATAAACTGGGCTGAGACAGAGGGAGGCAAGTCCTCAAGGAAAAGCTTCAAAGCATTCTCCACATTCTGATTTACATACCAAAGAGGCACACACTCAAAGGCTATGCCCACTCCACCATCCCTCAAAAAGAATACCTCGTTCTCCTCCCACTCGGGCATCAAATACTCAGAAAGACCCTTGCGCTCTAAAAGGTCATAAAAATCACTTACTTTCATTCTGCCCCTCCGTCTTGAGAGGAGTGAATTCCTTTGTCCGCTGACCCTTCTTCAGAAGATAGTCTCCCAGTATCCACTTGCCCTCGTCCACCTTGAGATACATATAATGCTGGGTTATTAGCCTGCCCTGGTCATCCACATAGGGAAGAACAAAGACCCTCAAAACAGTGGGAGGTAGTGCCAAAGGTGTGGGTTCTTCCCTTACCATTTTCATAATCTTTTCCATCACCTCACGCCGATAGAGGCTTTCCTCCTCCTTCTCCTGCTTTACCTCCTTTGTCTCCACTTTAGGCTCTATATGCCTGAGGCTTACCTCCTGCGTCTTCGTAGCACATCCCACAAGCAAAAAACTCAAAACCAACGCACCCTTTTTCATCTTACCTCCTCCTCTTCTCAATTCCATAAAACTCTGGGTTCTCAAGGGTGTCCCTGTAAACATCCGACAGAGAACCGCACACACCATAGCCAGAGCCCTTGTTGCAAAGCTTCTCCTCCTCATAAGGAAGAAGTATCTTAGAACTGCATCCACTCATAAACAGGGCAAACAAAAGCAGTAAAACCCACCTCATCTTTATCCTCCGGGTGGTATAGGTGCGTTTAAGTCAGGAGGCGGCTTGTTAAGCCCAGTTTCTGGTTTTATCACCTTGTCTCCCTCCACATCATCCAAAGAAAAGCTCTGTAAAAACACCACATCAACCCGTCTCCCTGCGTTTATCTCCACCACAGGATAGGTCTCGTCCGCAAGCTTCTTATACTGCTCCACCAAAGTCCTTGCCGCCTCAGAAAATCCTCCAGCTATACCCGCTCGGAATGCCCGATTAGGGTCTATGGTAGATAGCGACCCAGTGGGAGATACAACTACCGTGGTGCTACTTTGCTGGAATATCCTGCTTATACCCTCAATGAACCCTGCCACAAGCATACGGGCTAAAATGGCGCCCTGCTTGGTGACTACCCTACCCAAAAGCCCAACCTTGCCATCCTCTCCAGCCACATAGCCAGAGACCCTCTTCTCCACAATCTCTCCTCCCTCCTTTACGCAAGATATAGCCTCAAGCCGTATGTAAGCCCTCTCTGCCGCCAAATCTCCATACCCACTCCCTATCACAAAGCAATCCCTAATATCAGACTTGTAAAGATTTGGCAAAATGGCCTTGTCCACAAGTCTTATAAGCACTGGATGTGGAGAAGTCTGGGCTTTCCCTCCTGTGGGTGCATCAAGTCCAGAAAGTAAAACACCCTTAACAAAAGCCCCCGCTGGAATTAAAGCCTTTGATTTTTTCTTCTCTGTCTTTACTTCTTCCTTCACTTCTACTGGCTTCTCCTCCTTTTTCTCCTCCTCCTTCTTAACTTCCCTCTTCTCTATGGCTATCAAATCCACAGGACGAGAAACCGCTGACTGCTTTGAACCTCCCTCTGGAGGCACAGGTGGATACTGCTGTTGAGGAGGAGGCGGTGGTGGAGGAGGAGGTGGTGGGGGCGGCGGAGGCTGTGAAGGAGGCGGCGGTGAAGGAACAGCTTGTGTCTGTCCTTTTGGAAGACCTAATCCCGCTATCTGCTGCTGTTCCTGCTGCTTTTTCATCTCCTCCAACTGCTTTTCCAAAACCGCAAGCCTCTCTCCGTATTCCTTTTTAAAGCTTTCCTCTTCAATTTTTTGTGGAGGTGGCGTCTCTATTTTGGGAGGTGGAGGCTTTTGTTCTTGCTTGTTCTTACCCGAAGAAAGCATTTCACTAATAAGCAAAACACCACCACCCAAAAGCACCGCAGCAGCGCCCAAAAAGAGAAGTTGTTTTCTCCTCTCTCCTTCAAACTTCTTAAGCATCAGAACTTCACCCCCGTAATGAGTAGTCTCCCACCCCTAACCTCATAGTTGAAAGAGATTACCTTGTTGTTTTCCTGCCCCACATAAACATTTCCAGTCATCTTCCTCAAAACTCCATAAACATCTATTCTCTTCTGTTTTTCATCCACCACAACCTTCATAGGATAGAACGACTGCCACCAGTCATTCTCCTTCACCGCCTTTGCGTAAGCTGCAAAGCTGTCCCTTATCTCCTTCACCTGTGCTGGGTCCGTGGTTAAGAAGGGCATAACCCTTGAGAGGGATTTGTCTACATTGGCAGGAGACACAGAAAGCAAACTGTCCGCAAGATACACCGCTACCTGCTCAATGTATGCGTAAGACAGGTTCTCTCCAGATATCCAAAACTCCTTGTCCACCTTAGGAGGGATTACAACCACCACCTTGTTGGTGGCCGCCCTGTAAAGCATTATCCCTTCCAGCAGGACTATAAAAAGCAGGGCATAGATGATGATTGCCTGAAAACGCACTTCCTTTACAAGCCTCTCAAAGTCAGAGAAGTATTTGAAGTTCCTCATCGGTATTTATTATAGTTATTTCTCCCCGCCGTAATCTTTGGTGTTCTTTACGCTGTTAATCCACCACTGAACACGGTCATTGACTTGGCTTGCTATATTCTGAACAACGCTTTCTCCCACACTTTGTGCCATCTGATTTGCCCACATCTCTATAGCCTGCACACAGCTTTCACTGGTAAAGTCAACCCTTGCAAACTCATCAATGGTATACCCAGAACAGTCGGGATTTTTGGGTGCACCCCAACCCTTTCCTATCTGAGGTCTTCCACACTCTTGAAGTATCCTCGCCAATCTGGAGTTAAAGCAGCAGAAAGAACGGGATTTTTCAACGCATATTTTTATAAACCCTATCTTCCACCTCTTTGAACAGAACTCTCCCACATAGGTGCATAGCTCCGCCTGTCTCTTCTTCTTGAGTTCCTTCTCTTTGTTATTACACACACTCTTAAACATTCCAGATATACCACAGCATGAGGCACCTAAGATGGTAAGGCCGCCAGACCTACAGAACCTTGCCTCGCCACTGAAAAATCTTGGGTTTGCACAGGTGGGATTTTCTGGACCGGGTGGTGGTTGAGGTTGTGGAGAGGGTTCTTGTTCCTCTTGGATTTTTGCAATCCCTCCGCTAAGACCCTGCGTGCTGTTTGCACACAGCTTACACCTTTTGCCCGTTTTGTCCACTCCCATTCCTACCGTGCTTATGTTGTTAGGCCGTTCAAGAACCACTCCCTGAAACTGAGAGGTAGAAATTGGTGTTAGGGTTTCAGAGGTCTGAGAACTTGACTGGGTAAGGGTAGAAACAGGGCAAGACCAATTGCTATCTATATCCCAGCTTAGTTGGTAAAGCAAAGAGTTTTGAGAATCATATACGCTTTCTGAAAAAGAGGTGCATAAAACCAGCTGTGCACCGCTTACTTCATCCACTACTGTGATGTTATTGGCACACTTTAGGTTAAATTTGTAGGTTGCCCCTCCCACGCTAAGTTGCTGGGTTTGGTCAAAGTTATCCTGAGGTAAGTGAATATTCCAAGTAAGTTCTACAACAGAACCATCCTGAAAACGAATGGTATGCTTCCATGAAGTGGCATAACACTTAGTTCCCAGCTTTTGCCACACCTTGTTTGGGTCAGAACAGGCATTATTCTTAACCTTCCATCGTGAGCCATCGTAAGATATGTAAGAACAATCACTGTAGGAGAACCAGCCATCCTGATAGAGAACGCCACCGCACACCCAAGTGGGAAAGGTAAAGTTTTTACTTGCAAACTCATAAAGCCTGTCTTGGGTAGACTGGGGCACGGGAAAGCAGTCAAGGGCATACTGAGAAAGAAGGCTTTGATACTGGGCAAAGTCTATAGAAGAGTTGCCCTGGTATACAGCCCATACAGGTGCCTCAAAGTTGTTAGGGTCTGTATCATACAAAGTGGGACCCCTCCAATCCGCAGAGGTGCAAAGGCTGTCTCCCAAGTCCGCAGGACACACATACCTTCCGCTTACCTGTTGGCAGGCGGGCAGTTCAGAACAGCTGTCTACTTGCCCATTGCCATTGCCGTCCACACTACACCTGTAAGTATCAAAGGTAAAATCTGTGGCATTTGAGGAACAGTTGGTAATGCAAGACCAGTCCCCACAGGTATTATCACATATAGAGCAGTCAGCAAAGGCTGCAAAGACAACCCCCAAAACCAATAAAACAGCCCACAACCACCTCATGGCCCGCATGTCCTATCCTTCAAAGCAGAGTATATTATTTCAAGCATTCCCGCAGTGTAGCCAAAGCCTATCTTCAAGTCCTTTCCGCATTTGCATTCCTCTACCACCTGTCCACCATCCGCAGGACATACCCAAAAAGACCCAGACATAGTGCACTGAACGGTATCAAAGTGGACTTTGCCATCTACCCTTTTCTTTATTATGCAATACTTTTCTCCAGTAGCACACTCGGGGTCATATCCAGCGGTGCCAATAAACATCTCTTTCTGAGATATTCCTCCCTGAGAACTTCCCTGTTGGTAGGAGGCACAGTTTTGGGAAATGCAGTTTTGCTGGCATGTATTGTAGTCTCCATACTCTAAAAGGTTCAGGTTGCACACATACTTTTCAACATTGGTATTCTGAAGTATGCACTGGACTGGTGTCCTACAGGCAGAAAGACACGCCGAAGTGGACGAGTATGCCCTTCCATCCAGAGAACACACGTAATTGTAAACAGCATTACACGGCTCATTCTTATAACACTGGCTTGCACAGGTCTCTGCTGGATAAATCCTGCCATCTGTCGTGCACTGACCTTGCATTACGCAGCAGTTTGGAATTGCCCTCACACAGTTTGCTATACAGGTTCCCTGATCTCCATAAGTCCCACCAAAAGAACAATCCCAGTAAACATCAGGGTTCCGCACACATTTCCCCACAACCCCATCATACCAACTCCCAGCAGGACAGCTAAAGAAACTGCTATAACACATAGAACCGCTGCGATAATAGCCAGAGGAACAGGTGGGTTCCCACTCCATGTAGACGGTGATGTATACATCAAACCAGTCAGGCCATGACCATAAACTAAGCCACTGTTCTCCTCCAGTGCATGGGGGAAGGGAAAGGGAATCTTCGGAATATACAAAATCATTATACTTAAAGTAAGCCCTATAAGAAGAAGAAGTATCAACATAACACTGGACATACAATCCCGGAAACCAATAATCTACCCTCCTTGTTCCACTACAAAAGTTAGAATAACATGTCATGGGAACAGTAAAATGCTCCGAGTAAATAGGGCAGGAACCCTGCAGAGGGTCGCACCACAGCATATCCTCCCAGTAGTGCCAAACCTCACAACTTGCCCACCTTATCACACACTGCCAGCCAGTGGGATAAGCCACGCATTGTCTTATGCTTGGGTTCCAGTAGCCTCCTGAAGGGCAAATGGGAGTGGTTTCACACCTTCCTGTGGAGGGATTGAAGGTATAACCTGAAGGACAGACACGTCTATCAGTGCACCAGCCTTGTTCCAAACAGTTGTTACATCCTGCTTTGCATGATTGATAGTCTGGGAAGGCACTGCCGTTCAAAGGACAGGTGTAGACAGGATTGCAGGGTGCTGGGCTTTTGCATGAGGAGGTGCAGGTTGCTTGGTCTTGATAGCGGGCTTTCGTGACTGGACACTCATAGCTCGCAATGGAAGGGTCGCATTGGTGCTGTTGGTAGCAGTTTTCGTCGCATGAAGACTGAGATGGGTCCTGTTTGCCGTTTAAGGGGCAGACAAACATGGGCTGGGTTTTTGTGATGCTGTAGCACTCTCCACTTCCGCCCACACAGGAAAAGCCCTGAGAGAAGGTGTCTATAACCGTATACCTCATCTTGCCCGTTCCTCTGTAGTCCCACTCAAGGGTGTTTAAAATGCCAAGGGTTTTTTGGTTTAAAGCGTCAAACTTGTAGTTGCTGGTTGAGGTTTGGCTGCACTTATACTCCCTTATCTTCTTCCACCATTGCCTGCACTCGGTCCTTCCACCTACGGTTTTGCAGGTTTTGGGAGGCCAGTTGCAGTTTTGGGCGGGTGCTTGGGCGGTTTGCCACTCAGATGTCCAGACTTTAACATTCTCATCCCTCAAAATTTCCACACAGCCAGTGAGTTGCTGAACAGGATGCCCATCTTTAATCACCTGAATTCTTTTTCCGTTGGCATCCTCCCACCACTCGTTAACAAGTTTGCAGTTATCCTTTTCATACTGGCTACAGTCTCCCACGTATTCTCCCACAAGCCCGCCTATACTTGACCACTTGAAATAATTACACGCAGGTGCATTGTCCACCTTTACCTCTAACACGCCGTTTACATTCCTCATCCACACCTTCATGGGTGCAACATCTGATACGCAGGTTCCCGAGGACAGATCGTCAGAAGTTCTTTTGTTGACAGAGAGCCTGCCTATTTCCACCCAGTTGGGAATTTGAGTTTGAGGGAAGGTAAGGCTTACCTGAGGCATTGGAGGGTAGATGTCCGTTGAACCGCAGGGGGCACCTTCCCAATAGCCCCAGCCCTTGAGGGTATAACCCCTCCCATCGGGATTGCACTCAAGCCAAAAAGAAGAGGAAAAGTCAAAAAACTTATCTCCAGAGTAGCAAACAGAATACGTGGAGTTGTATCCATCAGGGAAAAGCTTTTGCCCAGGGGTGCATACTCTCTGGTCGCTTCTGAGAACATTTTGTCCAACAGTCCTCTCTATCACACAGGTTTTTATGTCTGAAGACCTCTCCTGTTCCATAACCTTTTTAGCTGCCCTGCATGTTGGGTCTGTTGCTGGGTCGCAGGTGAAGTAGTAGTAAAGTGCGGCGTCGTTCATGGTGTAGGGGTTGTTAAGATACTTGGTTTGTGGAGGGACTTTTGGCTGTCCCTGACAGTTCTCTACCTTGCCTCCCAAATACTCCGCAACGCCATTGGTATCTTGGTTTATCTTTGAAGTGGTAATGGGTTTGCCGAGGGATTTGTAGTATTCCAAAAGTTCAGAGATGAGAGGTCCTGCAAAGTAGGAGGGAAGCTGTCCTTGATTTCTGGGATTGACGCATCCATCTAAGGTGTCCACCGATTGAGTGATTACTTGCCCGTTGATTACACGAAACCTTGTGCACGAGGTAAACCTTTTATTTGCATCATCCCAATTCTGACACATACCGCCCGCACACAGGTAGGTATAGTTTGTGCTAAAGGTCTTGTCCAAGATGCCGCTGTAAGGGTCGCTGGCATAACTGAAGGTAAAGGTGCTATCTGAAACCACCACCCTTGCAAACACTTTTTCATCTTTTACACTTCCCTGCCCACACATCACCGCAGGAACATCAAACTGATAGCCACCAGGTCCAATAACCTTCTGATTGGGTGCAGTAAGAGGTTGCATAAGCTTTGTCCTTGTAGGGTTGCTTTCTCCTTTGGGCCCCTCATACTCCCGCCTTGCCCTTTCTCCATACTCCCTACCCTTTCCTCCGCCCGGGTTATTCTCGGGATAACGAAGGTCTAAACCAAAGACCAAACCTACCAAAACCAAAGCTAAAAGGACCCTACGCATGGCACCTCTTTTATCAACCTCCCATCCTTATAAACCTTTACCGCACCCTTACATCTTATCAAAACATACCTCCCTTTACTCTCATCGCAATTGGAAAAGAACGGATTTCTGTGAAGCTGGACAGTCTCTCCAGAGACCTTCACGCTGTAGCAGTAGGGCACCTCCACCTTGGCATAGGGTGGAGACATCACAATCGCAGGGTCCTGAAAGTCTATCACACCCATGGCACCCTCCTAAAAGGCACAGCAATCACGCTTACGATAGACCATCCAAACATCATTCAGTTGATTGAGAACGGGCACATTTTTGCCCCAGCCCCATAACACAAAGGCATGCCTGCCTATAGGGAAACGCTTTGGATAGAGGATAGGCCATATGGGATAGATGCTGTATTGACTTTTGAACATGATGGGCATGGGGTATCTTCCGCAAAGTCCTGCCTTTCCAAAGGAGCCCCAAAGAACAAGTTCCCTGTGAAGTTTAAAAAGCATCCTTGCCACCACGCCCGCATTTGCTTGCACATTGTCCAGAGGGATGCTTTCACTCATGGGATACATAGAGCCCCACGCACCCATGCACCAAAAGAGTGGGTCTAAAGGAAAGCCCGCCGTGGAAGCCAAGGCATCTATGGCACACGCCCCTTGGGCCACAGGATTTGCAAACAAAATAGCCTCAGGTCCGAGAATGCTTGCCAGCATATCACTTTGCCAAAGAGGGTCAAGTTCTGTCATGTATGCCAAATCCAAGGGATTGTTGGTCTCAAGACAGGCAAAGTCTAAGAAAAGACCTATGAGTGCCCAAGGCAGGGCTTTATAGTAATGCACCTGAAAGCTTCTCAGCTCTCCATCCTTCTGGTCGTCGCTGTTGGCACCTCCTATAGCTTGGGCGTTAAAGGGAATTTTCCCAACCAAACCTCCGGGTATGGGAAGGGTGGGCGTGCACCAGGGAATTCTCACAGGTTCCATAACCGCTATGCCCTCCCATATGCCAAACTTTATGCCAACTCTCGGGAAGGGAGTGTAGCACACACAGAGGGGAATACCGCCCCCGAGGGAATTTACATCCTCAAGACTGAACCAGAAGTTAAACTTTACACCTCCTATGGTTATGGGAAAGGCATTATAGGCTGTGCCGATGATGGTGACGATGATGGTCAGGGATGTGTCAGGTCCTGCCCTGCAGACCAATTTGGCTGCATTTGCGGGCACGCTCTGAACCAAAATCAAAAAAGCCAAAAGGACACTAACGAGTTTTCTCCAACGCATCCCTGCCATAGACCTCCTTGATTATATGCCCTGTGCGGAGGTCAAATTTAATCACAGACACACCCTCAGTTATACGGGCAACCTCACGGAGTTTGGGATGCAAAAGATAGACCCTTGCATTGAAGCCCTTCATCAAATCAAACACCGCACCATCGGAGGCAATTAGCATGCTGTTTGGATACTTGGTAAGAAGCTTTTTGACTATCTGGATTTGCCTTTTGTCCTTTCCATCAAACACTATCAACGGAGGAGGTGTGGTAGGCCAATACTGAATGGGACGGAAACGATACCCTTTTGGATAAAGCACTCCCACCACATTCCCCTTGTCATCCACCCTCGGTATATCAAACTCCAAAGTATAGACCCAGTCTATCCTCTCAGTTTTTGATTTTTCCGCCAAAGGAAGACGCACCCTCCAGTCCTTCATGATATTGTTCTGGATGTAGTTCTCATCGTATTTTTTGGAAAGTTCTTTGAACTTTTGCACAGCCCTTTCCTGCCGTGCCAATATCTCCTCCCACACATCAGGCTCCGCTATGGGATAAGTCCTTCCTCCCTGTGCAAAGGCAACCGCACACAAAAGACTAATAAACAACAAGTTTCTCATCGTTTATATAGCCCTCCATGTAAAGGGTCATAAAGAGGCTGTCCTCAAGCTGGTTCAGGGTCATGTAGCCACTGCCAATACGGATAAACCGTGGATAGCCCTTCTCATTAACCACCAAGAATATATCAGGATAGTTCTGTGTGCCAAGACGCTGAACCAGATTGGGATGGTTCTCCGCATACACAATCCTGTAGTCCCAATTCCACTCCTTCTTTGCAAGCTCCAACACCTGCTGCATACCAGGGCACTCAAAACAGTCCTGCCTCATAACCACCACAAGCCCCATCTTGTCCGCAAACCTGTCCAAGACTTTCTTTCTTTCCCTCTCCCTATAGACCAGCAACGTATCCTTCATAGGCACGGCGGTAGGCTTGTCGTAGGAGAGTATTGGGTCCTGACGCATGTAATACTCACTGAGCTTGGCGTATTTGACGGATTTCTCCCTAATCCAGCGAATAAGACGCATGTGTTCTAAGATGTTCTCCCTTGTGGGATACATGAGGGCTATGTATCTTGCGGTCTGTTCTATCTTCTGAATGTCCTCAGGAGAAATCCTGTCTAAGATGTCCCAAGGTATCTGAACACGGGTGGGTAAAAACTTGTATTTGGGCTTTTCCTCTTGCTTTGCGGTTTCCTTTGGCTTTTCCTCCTTTTTCTCCTCCTTTTTCTCCTCTACGCACACTTCTTTCCAAAACCAGCCTCTTTGCCTGTCCTCATAGAAATTCTTATACGGTCTGCACACCTGCCCAGAAAAAGCCACGCCAATTAGCAAGAGAAGGGACAAAACCCACATAAAGGAAATTTTATAATGTTTTCATGCACGAGTATCCCTTAGCCATATACTTTGCGGCCTTTGTTCTTTTGATTTGGTATTCTGGAGATTTTTCGCTGATGCTTTTTACCTTTCTCACCTTTCTCTCTGGGCTTTATGCCCACAAGTTTTTCTCTCTGCTGGGATTTGAAAGGTATAGCTTTGAGGAGTATCCCTATGTGTATGTGGTTCCCATGCCCTTTAAGTCCGCCTTTGCCATTGGAAATGCAGTGGTGTTAAGCAAAAGATTGGTGGAGGAAGTGGATGAGGATGTCCTCAGGGCAATAATCTATCACGAACTCGGGCATATTAAGTTCAGAGATTTCACCACAGCGTTTTTGCTTGTTTTTGTCTATTCCGTGATAGCCACCTATAGCAAGGCAAAAATTGTGCTTCTTGCTTACATGCTTTTGTTTGTGTGGATATATTGGCATATGGAGGCAAGGGCAGACCTTTATGCCCTTAGAAAATCCGCCAACATAGAAAAAGCCCTTGAACAGTTCAACCTCAAGTGGAGGCTTGCATTTCTAAGAGGTGATACCAACACCCAGCAACAGGTCATGTGGGTAATGTTGGCCATCCTCTTCTTCGCAGGCTTCTACCTCGGAACGCTTTTCATAAAAGGACAGTAAGGGTTAACTAACTCCACCAAAAATGAAAAAGACTTAGTTAACCCTCTTTAGTCAGTTAACTAAGTGCCTATGATTTTAGCCAATGTTAGTTAACCCGCTTTAGATGGTTAACTAAGTCCCTTCCTTTTGCATAGCAGTTGGTTAACCCGCCATGTGGTTAACTAAGTTTCCATCCCAGCCCGCAGGCATAGTTAACCCGCCCGCAGGAGATTTTTGTTTTCTTTTTCTCTTTTCTTTTAGAGGAGAACGAAAAAGAAAAAATCTCTTTCTATTACCGGCAATTTTTTCGTAAGAAAAAATTGCGTGAATTTACGAAGTAAATTCACTATCTCTAAAAGAATATATACTCTAAAAAATTAAGCAAAAATCGTGCCAACTGCGTCAAAGCCTTGACCCGCAAGGGTTTGATGGCGTTCCAGTGGGTCGGGGGGTCGGACAAAAACCATTAAACCAGCGGACAAAAACCATTAAACCCCGGACAAAAACCATTAAACCACCGCCACCCTACCCCTCTCAAGTGCTTGAAAGACAAGGATTTCAGGAGGGCATTTTCCCATTTTCCTTTAGCGAAAAGTGGGGCTTTCTTTTAGCGAAAAGTGATAGTGAAAAGTGAAATTTCCTTTAGCGAAAAGTGTTGAACTGAGTTCAAAAATGGGTAATGAGAATAATTCTCATTTAGCCAGAGGGAAACTGCTTATTCTCATTTAGGAGGTAGTTTAGGGAAGGGGGAAAAGGCTTGTGGAAGCTTATTGGTTTTGGTCTTCTCCTTTATCTTTTCTCTTTCTTTTCCTCTTACTTTCTCTGACTGCCTTTTTGAACCGTTCAATGAATTCTTGGACTTCTTTATCTAATTGCCTCTGAAGTTCTATAGCCCTAATTCTCAGGACTTCCATTGGGTAGCGTTCAAAGACGACCACATCTTCCTCAAATCTGTAGCCCTTGAGGAAGCCTACCTCTACGAGTTCATTCAATGCCATACGAAGATAATTTCTGGCTTTGTTTGGTTGATCTGTGGTAATCCTTGCCCTTTGAATGGCTGTCTCAATCTTGACCCTGCTAATGGTGGAGTTGGCAGTCAAAAAGGCATGCAGGTTAATGGCACTGGGTCTTCTGAGGAAAAAGGCAAAGACGTAGTAATACCACAAAGATGCATAGTCTTCAAGGAACTTCATGAACTCCGCAGTCAGAACTATGGAAGTCCTCCCATCCTTTTCTATCTCAAACCCACCAGAAATCACAAAGACCGCCCTTTTTCTTTGAGGGTAGTAGTATATGTCGTATCTACACTCGGTAAGCGTTTTGAGAGTTTGGGTAAGTTCTTTCCAGTTGGTGTTTTTCATAAGCCCAAGCAATCTGTAAGTTTCAATGGATACCCTCAACCCCAGAGTAGGGTCCATCTTTTCCGCCTTCCCATACCTCAAAAGCCCAAGCAAAACCCTCCATGCAGTGATAGTCAGAGGGTTTTCAATCTTGACTTGGGCATACTCTGTGGTTATCAAAATCTCTTTCTCGTGCAAAGACACAGGAGGGAACCTTAAAACATCCGCAGGTAGTTCTACAGCATACTTTTCGTCAAACTTTCCACGCATTCCAGTAGTATATCAAAAATCCACATCCAAATCCGTATCCCAATCCTCAGGGAAATCTATCTCAGGTTTATACTCCTCTGCCACTCTGGAACCAGAGGAAGGAAGAGGCTTAAAGGCGGTCGTGTCTTTATCAAAGGCAAGTTTTATTAGCCCAGTGGGACCTTGACGCTGCTTTGCTACGATAATTTCTGCCAGTCCTTCCTCCTCTGGAGGTGGGTTTTTCTTATAGACCTCAGGTCTGTGGATGAAGAGTATAAGGTCTGCGTCCTGTTCAATCTGCCCGCTTTCCCGCAAATCCGCCAGCTGTGGGCGTTTATCGCTTCTTTGTTCTACCTGACGAGAAAGCTGTGCAAGGGCTACCACAGGAACCTCAAGTTCTTTAGCAAGGGCTTTTAAACTCCTTGAAATCTCCGCCACCTCCTCTTGACGGGTGGCAAACCTGTAGGGAGTTTTGAGAAGTTGGAGATAATCCACGAAGATTATTCCCACGCCCTTTTCCTTCTTAAGCTTTCTGCTTTTTATCCTCAGTTCCGTGGTAGTGAGAACAGGGCTGTCGTTTATGTAGATGTCCCTTGAGGAAAGGTCTAAGGCTGCCCTTAGAACTTTGTCCCAATCCTCATCGGGCAAAAACCCATGCCTCATGTTCTGAAGAGGAACGCCAGAAATCATAGAAAGCATTCTCAGAACAAGCTGCTCCTCACTCATCTCCAACGAAAATATCGCCAGAGGGAGCTTTTCCTCAAAGGCAATGTTGAGAACCATAGAAAGCATAAAACTGCTTTTACCCATCCCAGGTCTTGCGGCAATTACGCACAGGTCTGAAGGCTGAAACCCTGTAGTTAGCCTATCAAGGTCTAAAAACCCAGAAGGCACGCCAGTAATCAGTCTCTCTTCATTCCTTCTTTTGTCCAGAAATTCCAAAACACTGCTGGACACTTCCTTTACATGAGAATACCCACTGGGTTGATGCTTTAGGGATATTTCATAAAGCTTCTGTGAAGCCTTCTCTACCAACAAGTTAATGTCTGGGTTCTCCTTCGCACTCTTTAGCAACTCAATGGACATATCCATCAACTTCCTTATCCCAGCTTTCTCCTGCACCGACCTTATCGCCTCATAAAGCAACTGTCCCTCCGCCGCCTCTTGGGCTAAAGCATACACCAAATTCATGCTTATCTTGTCTTGAAGCCCCATCCTCTCCAGATAAATCCTAAGGACAATATCATCCCAATCCTTGCCCTTGTCCTCCCACACCTTGTAAAGCACAAAAAACAGTAGCCTGTGGGTTTCAAAGTAAAAATCCTCCTCTCGCAGATACTCAAGCACAGTAGGTATGCTTTCAGGGTCTTTAATCATAGCACCCAACACCGCCCTCTCCGCCAACTCATCCGCTGGATACTCAAACTCCACCATGCCGTTTATTTTAGTTTTCAGGGTTAACTAACTATTAAACAAAAACTGTAAACTTAGTTAACCTTTTAACCTTTTTTTAGCGAAAAGTGTTGAACTGAGTTCAAAAATGGGTAATGAGAATAATTCTCATTTAGCCAGAGGGTTAACTAAGTCATTACTAAAAGTCTAAAACATAGTTAACCCTTTTCTCTTGCTATAATTAATCCCATGAGGAAGTGGGCATTTATTGGGAGTTTAGCGGTGAGTTTTGCCTTTGCTGGGGTGTGTGATGAGGTGGATTTGCGGAGGCATCTTCCCTTCTTGCCAGATAGTGTGAAGGTGGTGGAGAAGCGTGAGGTGTATTCTTTGTGTGAGATGGTGTTAAGAGACAGAGAAGGGTTTTTTACCATTTATGGCACGAAGGATTATGTGATAGTTGGGAACATGATTTCAGAGGGTAGGAGTGTATCCAATGAGAGTGTGCAGGCGGTTCAGTCTAAGGTGGTAAAGGAGAAGCTGTCAGACCTTCGGGCTTTGGCGGCTACGGTGTATGGCAGTGGGCAGAAGGAGGTGTTTTTTGTGTCTGACCCAGATTGTCCCTATTGCAATGGGATAAAGAGGAAGGTAAAGGAGCTTGCGGATAAGAATGGCTACAAGGTTTATCTGCTGTGGTTCCCTCTTCCTATACATCCCAAGGCAAAGGAAAAGGCCATAAGCTTTGTTTGTGAGAAGAGGACTTATGAGGATTATCTGGCTGATGCGTATGGAAAGGGTGTTTGTTCTGAGGGGACCGCTAAGGTTGAGAAGGCTTTAGAGGTTTTGAATGGTTTGGTGAATGCTACGCCTACTTTTATTTTCTCCGATGGCAGGATTGTGGTAGGTGGGAACCCTAAGCTGTTGGAGGAGGAGATGAGGTGATAGACTACTGGTATGTGCTTGTGGAACAGGAAAGACAGCCTGCGGTAGTGTATGTTTATGAGAATGTAAAGCATGTGATAGGGGAGGGGAGGCTAATTTCTCTTACGCCTGAGGAGGAGGTGGTAGTAGAAAAGAGGGAGGTAGAGGAGGTAAAGGAGGAGAAGAAAAAGTCTGCACCGCTTTATGTGTATTTTGACTTTGACAGGTATAAGCTTAGGCTGGACCAAAAGAAGAAGATTGAGAGGGCTTTGGCGGAGGGAACTCTTAGCAAGGCGGGTTGGTATTTGGTTGTTGGTTATGCGGATTGGATAGGGTCCAAGCGGTATAACCTTAATTTATCACGCAGGAGGGCAGAGGAGGTTGGGAGGTATTTGAGGTCTTTGGGAATAGAGAAGGTGGAGTTGTCTTGGAAGGGAGAGGCGGAATGCAATTTGTATAAGGGTCGTAGGGTAAGCAGGGCGTTGATAGAGGCGTTGGAGCCCTGTAGAAAGGTGGAGATATGGAAAAAGGATTGATAGGGTTTTTGCTTAGTGTGGTGTTTAGCTTTGCGGGAGATTTGCTGTTTTTTTACGATGAAGGTTGTCCCTATTGCAAGCTTCAGGCGGAGGAGCTTGTAAAGAATAAGGATTGTGTTTCAAGGCATAGGGTTTATCTTTTTGAGATAAACAGGGACAGGGCTATGGCGGTGAAGTGGGGTGTGAGCTTTGTGCCTACGATGTTTTTGGTGGAGGGTGGGAGGTATAGCAGGGTGGAGGGAGTGCTTTTAGGTAGGGATTTGAGAAGGTTTTTGGGATGTGGGCAGTGATATTGCTGGTGGTGTCTTTATCGTGGGCGGTGTCTTGGGAGGACGTGCAGAAAAAGTATGAGGAGTTTCTTGAGAAGTTCAGAAATTATAAGCCTCCAGGTCTATCTGAGGATAGGAAGAAAAAGCTTGAGGAGGATGTAAAGAAGCTTCAGGAGAATGCCCAGAAGTCTAAGGGCATGTTTGAGGTTCAGGGAGGGCAGATAAAGTTTAAGGGAGGTGGTGTAGAGGGAACCAGTGCAGGGCTTAGCAGTAAAGCAGCCTTTTATTTGTTGATGTCTTCGTCTGTGCCAAAGAGTATTTGGAAGGGTTATGCAGACTTTGTGGAGAGGGCAAAGCTTGAGAACAGGGTGGTTTTTGTTTTGCGTGGGTGTGTGGGAGGGTGCACATACATTAGGCCCACTTTGGAGTTTTTGCAGGATATTTTGAAGGACGGGGACAGGGAAAGGAACATAGGCTTGTGGATAGATCCGTTTATTTTTAGGCGGTTTGGGGTGAAGGAGGTGCCCTGTTTGGTGATGGTGAAGGGGGACCAGCTGGTGGATGTGGAGCTTTCTCCTGGGCGTTTGGACAATTTGAAGGTCCGAGGCAAGGAGTGGATATCCTGTGGAGATTGGTCTTTGGGCTGGCATTTTAAGGTGCTTTGTGAGAAGAGTAAGGAGGAGGATGTATGCGCCTTAGCGAGAAAGTATTCGCCCTATTGAGTTTGTGTGTGATAGAGATTTACTCTTCTTCTCACTGTGGAGAGTGTCAGAGGGCGTTGAGTGAGCTTTCTTCTATGGGAGTGGAGGTAAGAAGCGTTTCTGAGGAGACTGCAAAAAGGCGTTTTGCCTTTGGAACGCCCACTTTGTGGCTGCTTGTGGATGGGCAAATAAAGAGGACTTACTTTGGCTGGCAGAGGTCTTTGATTGAGAGGGACATAAAGTCCTATTGTGGAAAGCTAAAATAACCTTATGGCCAAGCAGACGAGGTATTCTAAGGACCATCCAGTAGTTGCCTTCTTTGCTTTGCTTTTCTTCTTTGTGTTTTTGGATTTTTACATGTCTGCCATTCCCAGTGTGAACAAGCTAAGTCAGTATATTGCGGTTATTAAGACTTTGAATGCCTTTCTACCAGAGGGGCAGAGGTATTACGTTTTGGCGATGAAGTATCTTGAGAATGCCATAAGCACTGCCCAAGCTTTGGGAGTAAAAGACCCGTTGGCTTTTGTTGTGAAGGGAGGAGATTGGAAGATATTGGTTTTGTCGTGGGCAAGCAAGTATGTTCTCACCTTTGGTGCGGTTTATGGGTTTCTCTACAAGGTGGGATTTTTCTGGACTTTGGTGCCGTTGATTTTGGGAGGGCTATTTATTGTTAAGAACTCTTCAAGGTTTTTACCCTATCTTATGTGGGTGAAGGCTTATTGGCTTGCACCGATAAAGGACTTACAGGTGATAAGGTTAATTCTTTTGCACCTTGCCAATCCTGTTCCAGCGTCCATAACGCACCACAATCCCAGAGAGGGAGGGCTTTTAGACCACTCCTTGAGGGTGGCCAGAATTGCCCTTGAGCTTGGTTCTCCTTTGGACAAGAAGGCTTTGGTTTTGGCGGCGCTTTTGCATGATATAGGGAAGATAAGGCTGTATAGGAAGGAGAAGGTTCAGAGGGTGTCGGCGCCTTCTCCTATTGTAGTGAAGCCCGAGAAGAAAAAGCCCGTAGAGAGGTGGATATCTTTGGAGGTAAATCAAAGGGTAGTGAACATGGTGACCATACGGGAGGTTAGCAAGCGGTTTGGGATTAATCTTCCTCAGGAGGTTTGGCCTGTCATTGCGGAGGCAGACAGGAAGGCAACTAAGGAGGAACTAAAGCAGGGACTTTACAATGTGGGTAAGTATATAAAGGATGTGTTGGGAGAGCTTGAGTATATCAAACCCAAAAAGGATGGTTGGAGGGTAGGAGATTATGTGTTTGTTTTAGCCCATGCTTTTAACAGGAAGTTGACTTTGAAACTTCTTAGGGATGATCCGAGTTTACCTTTGGATCCAGAGCCGACGGTGGTTGGAGTGCATGTGGTTGCGTATAGTTTGGTTGCGGACAAGACTGTTCCTTTGGTTTGGGAGTATGAGGGGAAGAAGGCAGATGGGCTTGGGCTGTTTGATGTGAAGGTGAGGGAAACACTTTTTAAGGCGGTTTACTGTTTTGACTTAACTAAAATAAATCTTGATATCCCTCAGATGATTAAGGAGGAAGAGTTGGAGGTGATAGAGCGTGGAGATCAACCTGAAGGAGAAGAAGCTGCTAATTCAGAAGACGCCCAAGGGAGTGGAGTTTCAACTGCTTCCTCATCGGATGAAGGTGTTGGTGAGGTCGGAAAATCTTTTCAAGGTGAAGGCGGCGCTTGACATGCAGTTTTATGGAACCCTCAAGCACAATGTTAGCGTGCAGGGAGAAAATGGTGGGTATTTGGTGTTTTTCAAGGGTAAAGACCGTTGGGGGCTTAGGCTTTCTGACGGGAAAAGGAGGGAGGCGGTATATCTCTCTCGTCAAGATATTTTGGAAATCAAATACTACTTAGAAGGAGGTTAACATGCAGAAGACAGCGGTTATGCCAGAGAGGTTTTCAGCCAAACCTTTAGCCCTAAGGCATGGCAAGATTGCCTTAGAGTTTGAACTCTATCCACAGGAGGAGCAGCAGTTTTATCTGCTTCCTGTGTCTGCCCCGAGGTATTGGAGGCAGAGGCTAACTGTTGCTACCACAACGCCCTTTTATCTACCAGAGGATATGGAACCTTCTGAGGATGGACAGAAGGCAAAGCCAAAGGTCAAGGTTCTTCCCTATACTGGTGGGCTTTGGATACATCCAGCGGTCATGTGGGAGCTTTACAGGTATTTGTCTTTGCTTGTGGATGGGGAGATAAACGAGTTTTTCCTTGTGTGGTATGATGATGGGAGTAAGGAGCCAAAGTTTTTCTGGAGGGTTCCTGAAACTCAAGACAAGGCACTTCTTTATCTGGTGGCGGAAGGGAAAACCAGAAGTAAGGAGATAAAGCGTGGTCGGATAGGCTTTAACATGCAGGAGCTGTATTCGTTTTTGAGGTATATAAGGGCGTATTCGCAGATGGAGGTGCGTTTTGTGTCGGAGGGCAAGGTGGCGAGGTTTTTCAGGTGGACTGAGGACCACATGGTGTATGATGTGGAGACGGTGATGGGGGTGATAACTGTGCAGGCGAGGGAGAGGCTACTTGAGATGTTGTCAAGCTACTTGCAGGGTAGGACGGATATAAAGCCCTTTTCCATGCATGAGAGGATTTTGTTTAAGGTGGACCAAGAGACGGACAAGTTTTTGATAATACCGCTTATGAGGCCTCCCATAGTGCTTTCCCATCAGGATGTGGCAGACCTGTATCTCTTTTTGAGGTAAGATATGGCGGGCTACATGATATATCTAATTATGGTCGTCTTTTTACTTGCTTGGATAATCACGCTGATTTTTTGGATATGGAGTAGGTAGATGCAGAGGGTGATATTTTTGCAAACTGAGGACTTTACAGGGCTTGGGCTGTTGGACAGGGAGGGGGTTTTGGTCATTCCTCTCTATGTTGTTATTCCTCTGGTCAAGCTTGGAGTTCGTGTTTCGTTGGGGACAGTCCAAGAGGGTGAGTTCAAGGGGCGGGAACTTTTTGGAGAGTTGGTGGGTGATGAGTTGGTGCTGTCGGTGGATGGCAAGAGGATAAAGGTCTACAAGCTTACTGAGGAAAGCCTCAAGAGGCTTTCTGTTTTTGCGGATATGGTTGATGACCAGAGGTTTCTCAGTCTCTTGGGCTGATTGATACCACAAACATCCTCGTGGTCTCTCCCTCTTTGAGAATTGGTTTTACGATGCTTATGGCGGCTGGGTTTTTGAGGTAGGGCAAAAAGGACGCCTCTGAGAGTTCAAGGTCTAACTTTGCGGTAATCAGGTATTCCTCTACTACAAACCTGTCTCCCGTGTATCTCTTGTAGAGAACCAAATCCAGTTCCTTAAAGTTTCCCACAGGTTTATTGACCAACTCCACCTCATACCCATCTGGGATTTCCTCCAAGTATATGGACCTGATAAGCTTCCCTATGATTTCCTCAAAGGAAGAAGCCTTCTCAAAAGCCTTTGCTTTGGTGGTGTCCTTTTTGTAGGGAAGCTTCAGATAAATCGTGGCCGCTGGTATGCTTTTGGGATAAAGAAGAAGTTGGAAAACCTCTCCCGCACACTCCACATAAAGCTCCCTCGGATAGTCTGATATTACCTTTTTGCCATCACCCTCCTCCTTCGGAACAAGCTTGACGAAAACATTCCGACCCTCTGTCTTTACCTGCATCTCCTTCTCCTGAGAATACACCACAGTGGATACATCTCCCTTCTCACAAACTATGCGGTTCACATCTCCCATAGAAACGTAAACCACATTCCACCCATGCGAAAACTCCACCACCTGCACTCCCTTTGGAGGAACCTCCGATGCAAAAACTACCGACGCAGATAAAAGTGCCAAGCTTAGCCTCTTCATAGGGATTATTTTAGCTAAGAAGGGTTAACTAACACCCTCTTGACACAAAAAAGCCGCCTGAATAAAATAGACCCAAAACTTTTAGGAGGTGAATCCATGCTAAAAGCACTTTACTACTGGCTTATAAGCCAGACGAGGTCCCAATCTTCTGCCGCAGCTTTTGCCTTTGCTTTGGCGGTGATTTTGACTGGGCTACTTGCCCTAAGCCCTGATTTGGCCTTTGCTGGAACGGGCGGTTCGGAGGTAGCGGGCTGGTATGCTGACATTTCCAACGCCCTAAAGGGTATTTGGGGCAAGTTGATTGCGATGGCTTTTATAGGTTTTAGCCTTGTGGCCTTTAAGGAGGGAGCAATTATCCCCGCCATTTTTCTGATATTTGTTGGGCTTGGTGTGGGAATAATTCCCGACATAGTGGACGCAAGGTTTACGCTTACTTTCTAAGCGTAGCAAGGGGAGGGTTTGCCCTCCCTCCTTTAGAGTAAAGCCATGCAGAGGTATTATGTTCCCAAGTATGTAAATGCCCTACCTCAGATATTGTGGTGGGAGCTTGACGAGTTTTTAATCTTTTTGGGTGCAGTGATAGTGGGCATATGGACTAATCATGCTTTTTTGGGTGCTTTGGTGGGAGTGGTTTTATCCAGACAATACATGAAGCTGAAGTATAACAAACAGCCCGGGTTTTTATTTGCGTGGCTTTACTCTAAAGGGCTGTGGGGCAAGAAGGGACTTTTACCCGAGTATTGGGTGAAGGAACTAATGGAATGAGGGTGGTGGGTTTATTTCTATCTGTTTTTGCGTTGGTGTGTTTGATTGTGGAGCAGAGTTTTGGTCTTAATTTTTTGGATGGTGCGGTAATAGAGTATGACAAGCCTGTGAGTGTAAAGGGTAAGGAGATGACCACTTTGGGTGGAGGGGGGATAAGGATAAGGTGGGAGGATCAGACTTATGCGTTGGTTAATGCGGTTCCGCCGTCTTTGAAGATGGGTTGTGGTGGGATTGATATTAATCTTGGGTCTTTGGGTCTTTTGAATTTTGACCAGTTTGGAAAGCTTTTTGAGGCATTGATGGGTCCTGCTGGGGTGATGTTTGCGGCGCAGTTGGCTTTGAGTGCCTTATGTCCTCAGTGTGCACAGACTCTCCAGCAGCTTATGAACTTGGCTAATCAATTAAACCAGATGCAGATAAGCAAGTGTGGTGCGGTTCAGATGGCTGGTGCGTTGGGAAATGTTGTGGGTAAGTGGGTTCATGACGAAATACTCGGCGGTCAAACAGATGCTTGGGTGAAGTCCTTTGACAAAGCGGTAGAGTCTTGGGCTAAACAACTTGAAGTCCTTAATAGACAGGTCTCCAAGTATTGTCCAAATGGTAAATGTGGATTGGCGCTTATGTTGAAGGGAAGCTGTATAGTGGAGGAGGCGGTCAAAGAAACTACGGTAGCGAACTTTTTGGGTTTGGACAGTCGGTCTTTAGCTGCTGTAATGCGTGGGTATTTGGGGGATGTGTGCTTCTCTGGGAAGAAAGACCTATCGGATATGTTTTCTGGTGTGCCGCAGGAGCCTGTGCCTTATGTAGCCAAATGGGGAGGAGACCCGCAAGCGTTTATCACGTGGATTGCGGGGATAAATGCTTCTGAGGATGGTGGGAATATTACTGGGCTTAGTTGTGTAGGTAGTTCTTCTACTCCTGAGAATTTTCCCTTTCTCAATGTAGATAACAGTGGAAAAATAAGCTTTCAAGACTATCCTGTTAGGATAAACACTACCATTTGTCAGGCGGCTAAGCAATTGGTGGATAGGATTTTTAACGCTGTTGAGGGTAGGCAACCTTTGAGTGCGGAAGACAAGGCTTTACTTTCTGCCATGCCAGTGGGTGTTTTCAAGCTAATCAACTATGGTTCTGTGTATAGTGGATTTTTGGCTGGCATAAAGGATGACCTTGCTTATTATGTAGCGGAGGAGGCTGCTATTGGGCTACTTCAGAAACTCAATCAGAAGGTGGCAGAGTGGGCGGTTGCCTATCAAACGGGCATGACCCAGAATGACAACAGCCAGTCCACGCCTGCATTGGAAGCTGCCCAAATGCTTTTGAAGAACATAGGAGAAGCCCAGAAGGAGTTAGCGAAGTATCGTAGGTATACGATGGAGCAGTTGAGGCGGAAGATACAAAGCTATCAGGTAGCCAATCAGATATACAATGACATGTTGGCACAGATGGCCAAGTCTCCCATATATGGGAACATGGTCTTTTCAAGGCTTATAGGTTTGGGTCCTTTGGGGAATAGGTGATGGCGGACTTTACTGTTTATGCGTGGGGTTATGGAGACAGCATGGCAAATGCCCTGCAGGGTGTTGCCATGTTGTTTGGGCATGATGGGACTTTTTATGGTGTTGCCAAGGTAGCGGCGTTGTTTGGATTTATAGCGGTTCTTCTTGGTTATTTTTCCGCCCGTGGTATGGCGGACCCGTTGAGGATTGTAAAGTTTTATGTGGTATTTATTGGAGTGGTCTCAATATTTTTTGGCATAACTACCACTGTGCAGGTTCAAGACAAGGCACTAAATCAGACTTATGTAGTTCAGCGTGTTCCGTATCCTGTGGCTTATGTGCTTTCTTTTATGACGCAGGTGGAGGATGCTATAGCGAGGCAGGTAGACAGTGCCTTTGGGGTAGGAGTGCAGCGTTGTGGGTCTCAGAATATGGGCATATTTGCCTGTAGCCAGATTATGGCGCAGGCGACGGACATGAGGGTAGTAGACCCGTATCTTTATCTCAATCTTACCAATTTCTTTCAGGACTGTGTGTTTACGAACATTTTGGATGGAAGTTTGGACGCACATCAACTTGAGACTTCAAACAATTTGTATGACTTGATTTTTAGCAATTTGCATCCAGCGAGGTTTACCGTTCTTTACGGGCAGGGGCAATGCACTGATCCTTGCAGTGCGCCTTGTGGTGGTGGATGTTCCATGAGTTGTGTGGATGCGGGGGCTTATTTAAGGAGTGCCCTTTCCCAGTGGGTAAACACTCAAGGTCTCAATGCCCTTTCTGCGGCGGTAGGGCAAACGGTTTTAGCGGACCTTTTAGGGACGGTTCCTTCCAGTATTATGATGGTAAGCCAGACGGGAACCGGGTTTTTAATGCAGGCGGTTCTTATAAACCAGTTTAAGGAGACTTATGGTTCTTGGGCGGCCTCTCAGGGTATGGGGCTAACGGAACAGGGACTATTCACAAAAGGGCAGATTGAGAAGGCTACTGCAAACAGGTATTTGCCTTTGATAAACGGGATATTGCATGTTTTGTTTGCATCTCTTGTTCCTGTGCTTGTTATTTTCATGCTTACACCTTTGATGCGTGGTGCGATAATGCTTGCTTTTACTTTTGGGTTGTGGATGATAGTGTGGAAGTTTGCGGAGGCGGTGGTAAATGGCTTTTTCTACTCTAAGCTTGTGGGGAACTTTTACAACTTTGCCCAACAGCAGGGATGGGATTTCAATGTGCTTTATGCACCTGTGATATCTTCATTGCTTGTAGACCATATATCCCTTGGAGGTTCTCTGTATTGGCTTGTGCCTACGGTGAGTTTTATGATAGCGAGTTTGGGAGGGTATGCCTTTCACAGTTTTGCCACAGGGCTTGGGGGCATTGTTCAGGGCACAGCACATGCATCGGCGGGTGATGTGGCAAGAGGAAGCTTTAATGCAGGTCAGGTGAATTACAGAAATGTGTCGGCGGGAACTACAAGCCTTGGGAATTTTAGTTGGGGAACGACGAGTTTCTTTACAACCTCTGGGCTTCAGGAGAATGTGGGGAATATTACAAGGCAGGGAAATGTTGTCACGCTAAATAAGGGGAGCGTTGGGCAGGCGATGGGGGTGATGCATAAATTAGATGAGCCTTCACGGAGAACACTGTCTAATGCCATTGCGATAGCAGGTGGAAATGGTATTGTAAGCATGGTCTACAATGAAGAGACTGGGCAATTACAAAGTCTTTCTATCAGAGGAGGTGATGGCGGGTTTGCGGTTGAGTATGATGGGAGTGGGAAGCTTATGATAGAGAAAGGTGGGGTGAAGCATGGTAGTGTGGAATTGGATAACAGTGGAAGAATAAAAGGGTTTGAGTCAAGCGTTCAGATTGGTGGGTTGAGTTTAGATTATGTGAGGACTAAGGCAAAAGAAATTAGTGAGATTGCACAAGCTTACAGGCAGGTAGGAGAGGCGTTTAAAACTATTGCCTCTAAGGGTATAAGGGCTGTGGATCTTAAATCCCTTAGAGATAATCTGGCTAAGATTGTGGAGTCAAATTTTGCCTCATTTTTGGAAGCTGCGAAAGCGTGGGGTGTGGATAAGGATATAATCAAGGAGATTGCTAAGATTTTAGGGCAGAAACTTAATAGTGAATACAGGACGTTAGATGGAACCCAGTTTACAGTTGGTGCATCAGGGGGTGTTGGTGTAGGGACTGGTGGTGGGAAAAATGAAGGTGGTTCGTTCTGGCCTTTTCGGATTGGTGGAGGTGGTTCAGTAGGATTTGAATGGATTTACACAGACCAGCAGGTAAGGGCTATGTCCGCTCAGCTATCAAGAGACCAGAAAAACGCTTTGGTGGATAAGTTTATAGAGTCTTTGCAGAATAAAAGCGGGCAGAAGAGTAGCGATAGCCAAGCCAAAAGGGTGGAACAGTCGTATACACAAGGGAAAGATGTTTCAGAAGAGGCAAGCAAGAGCAAAGTTTATGAGGTGGCTGAATCTTTTGAGGAAAAGTATGAAGAGATGCTTACTTATGCAGACAGATTGCAAGCAAGTTTGAAGCAAGATCCACTAAACTATTATGTCCAGCAGAAATACAAAGAGGCTTTAGCAGCGGGCAAATCAGAGGGAGAGGCGGTGAGATATGCTATTGAGGAGGTTGCTAAACTAAGAAGCAATCCAGAGGCTTTGGAGAAATGGTTGAATGAGTTTGCAAAGGGACAGGGTATAAAAAGCCCAGATGTAGATGAGAAAAAGTTGGAAGGAGTTCCCAGGGAAGTTCCTAACCCAGAAGACATCAAGAAAAAAGGACAAGAATTGGAGAAGGACGTTGAAAAGAAGATAGACGATACACAAAAGCAAATAGAACAGAGACGGAATGCGTTAAAAAACTATAGCCCTCCGAAAGCAAAGCTTTTCAATTTGCAGGCGCCAAAAATTGATTTAAGCTTTAACCCTAATGATCCAAAGTTTAAACTCTATGAAGAATATGCCCGGAGATGGTTTATTAATCGGCCAAGTCCTGTAAAAAGGGCTTTGGAAGATGCTTTGGATACTGCGGCTCGGGCTCCAGAAGTTGCCAAGAAGGTTGGAGGGTTTGTTATAGATCTTGGTAGGAAGGTCTTCAACACTATTGAAACTGTAGAAAAGGCTGCAAATGAAATAGATTCTAAGTATGGAAACATAAGATATAAACCCTAATTCGCACTTTTGCGTTTAAGTTTTTCATACTCCTTTTTACCACTACGAAGGGAAAAAACCCCTCCAAGCCCTATTGGAAGCGTAAAAATGGACACAAACAAAGAGTTGATGAAGGTGTTGAGTTCTCCTGCGAGCAAAGCAAGAAGGGCGAGAAGGCCCGCTGAAAAACCTACGAATGTTAAAACTATAGAAATTATATACGAAATCCACCAGTATACCTTAGCCACTCCTTCAGTGGCTCCAAAAAGTATTTCCTGCCTTGCCACATAGTCTATAGGCTTTTCCTCCTGCTTTGTGTCCTCTTTCTTTTTATTCTTCTCCACCACTAAAGCAAGCAGTTCCTCCCTCAACTTCTCATCTTTGACCTCCTCCATAATCCTCTTTATCAGTTCCCTGTCGTCCATGGCTATCACCTCGCACAGTATCTATTTTAGTAAAAGTTATGTATACTTTAGGGCACAATCCTCTATAGGGTTAACTAAGTGTTAGGTAAAAGCAAAGAAGTTAGTTAACCCTCTATACGTGGTTAACTTCCTCTACAGGGTTAACTAAGTCCACTCTTTTTCTTTGAGAGTTAGTTAACCGCCTTTGAGTGGGAAGTTGGAAATCAAGATTTCCTTACCCTTCTTTGCGGTCATTCCGTATTGAAGTTCCCAGCTGTAGATGTTTGCAAAGCTAAAAAGCCTTCTCACTTCTTTGCAGTCGTCGTAGGTTATAAGCCAAAGATGTGGGCATTTTTGCATATTCTTTGCAAACCTTTGATGGTCAAAGCTGGTGTGGAGGTCTCCTCTTTTTCCATAAAGCCTTGAGTTGGCGGTGCTGTAGTAGGGCGGGTCTAAAAAGATAAATACGCCCTCTCCCTTTTCAAACAAAAGACTTTCATAATCTCCATGCGTTATTTTGAAGTCCTTGATTATTTCTGATGCCTTCCTTAGCCGTTCAATACTGCTTTCTGTAAACGTTCTCTCAAAAGCCTGCTGGGAGAAGCCTCCCGAGTAGGTAGTTCCAGAAAAGCTAATCCTGTTTAACACAAAGAACCTTACTGCCCTTTCAAACTCATCTCCTCCCTCTTGGGAAGAGAAGTCCTCAAAAAGTTTCTTCCCATCTTTATACACAGATTTTATCCGTTTGAGTTCCCTGATTAGTTCCTCTGGATTGTCCCGCAAGGTTTTCCAAAAGCATACAAGGTCGTAGCTTAAATCGTTTATCCACACACGCACATGTGGAAGGGTCTGCTTGACTGCTAAAGCCACGGACCCTCCTCCCACCATGGGTTCTCTGAATTCTTTGATGTTGGGAGGGATGAGGGAGATAAGCTTTTGGGCTACCTTTGACTTTCCGCCCGGGTATCGGAGGATGCTTTTTATCATTCCCAGTTTGCTTTTAGGAAGTCCTCCTTGCTGTTAAAGACGGTTATAAACTCTGGGCTTTGTCTGGAGAGGATGGTAATGGGGCCTGAGATGGCAAAGCAGACTTCCTTTTTGGGAGATAGTGGGTCTGAAGGGTCTGGGAACAGTCTGTAGGTGTTTAGAAACTCTGGACCGAAGGCTTCCTTTAGCAGTTCTGCATCAGGTCCGCTTGTGAGACCCATGCCAATGAACTTGACCCTTGAGTGGTCAAAGACTTCTCTCCTTACGTTTGATGGGCGGGTGGTGATACACATCCAGCCAATGCCGAACTTTCTGGTTTCAATAAAGTATTTGACTATCTCATCGGAAAGGGTGCTGGTTTCCTTTTCCTCAATCCTCTTTGGAACATAGTTGTGGGCTTCTTCTAAAACCACAAGGGTGTTGAGGTTTAGATTTCCGCTTTTGCGATAGAGGTCTATCCCTGCATTGTAAAGCCATCTCAAGGTTTCCCTTACATACTTAGACCGCAAGCCCAGGAGGTTCCCGCCCGCTTTGTAGAGGGTAAAGTCCAAAACTACACACTTGCCTAAAGACCCTTCCAAAGCAGACTCTAAAAAGCCACCAACAACTTCTCTGATTGTCTTTTTGTTCGTGCCTGCCACAGTGAAAAGCTTTACGATTTCTTGCAGGGCTTTTAGGAATTTGCTAATTTTGTCTGGAGTTTTAAGGGCAGCTTTTACCCTCTCTCTGGCCTTGTCATCCCTTTTGTATATGCTTTTCACAAATTCATCATCGTTTTCCAAGTTAGAAACCACTTTCTTAACTATTTCGTCGGTTAGGTTTCCTGTTGTAATTTGCTCTTTGCGCTTAGGCTGAAAGAGGTTAGCCAGCGTTCCCTCCTCCTGTTTTCTTGCTTCCTCAATGAGTTTTATCACAAGATAATCTACACCGCCTTTTGCATTATCCACGCTTTTGACTGGAACGTCTAAGTGCTTCATAATCTCATAATCCAAACAGAGTTCTTTGAAAAGTTCCCATCCCTCCAAAGCCAGATTTTCAGGGGGTGTGTATACCTCCCACCCTTCACGCCACCACACATCCTTTAGATGCAAAAACAGTTCCCTCTCTCCCTTAAAGCTGGCGGTAAATTCCCCAACGGTGTCTAAAATCAAAAAGTTCATTCTCGGGTTTAGCTTGTTGTAAAGAGCTAAAAGCATTTGAACAAGGGTAGATTTTCCAGAGCCCGTTTGCCCAGCCACAAAAAAGTGATAGGCCTCTTTTAGCGTTTGAAAGTCCTGCAAGATAAGAGGTGCCTTTATGTTGGTGCCCCAGAAGTGTCCTAAATAGCCCGTGTGGGCATTGCGTTCAAAGGGAAATTCTTCAAGAAATTCCACTTCAGAAAGTAGCTTCACAGGGAAGTTCAAGGGCACCCTTGTATTTCCACTTAAGGCAGTAATCAGGTCTATTTCCAACACAATTCCCTCACGGAAGCTTAGAAGTTCTCTTGCTACTGCAGACTCTTTTCTCTTGTCAAAGAGTTTGGCTTGGTCGTAATCCTTGAGAAGGTCAGAAAGTCTGTGAAAATCCACAACCCTGCCAATAATTAGCTTGTCTCCGTTTTTGATTTGCACAAGCCTGCCTAAAACTGCCTCTCCTTCCTGATACTCCTTTAAAAGTGCTTGGACACGAAAAGGACGGATTTCTCCAAAAACTATTCCCTTCATAGTCTATACCTCCAAGGGTTGACTTTCTTTGCATAATCTTTTAAGTTTGTTAAATGAAACTTTGCAGACCTGTCCGCATAGTAGGTAAGCATATTTTCCCCCTCCAAAACGAAAAAGTCTTCAATAGCTGATACAGGTGAGGGCTGACGGGTTTCCACTTTTATAATCCTCCCAGATGGAGCCTTGAAATATATCACCCTCAAATGGTTCAAAAGGTCAAAAAGCTTTGGCAGAAGTTCTTCAACTCCCTCCTTCGGAAGATTGTATTGCCAAATTGGAACCCTTAAAGCTACATACTCCCCTTCTTCTAAAATCACAGAAAGCAAAGCAAAGTCGTTGTTAAGCGGTGAAGAGGTAATCTTGTCCGCCAATAACATCTCTCCAGACCGCTTGGGAATAAAAAGAAGCTTGCCCCAGTTAAGAAGGTTATACAAAGACCGCAGAGTATCTTTATACATAGCCTTGAGTTCCCTTCCCATCTTGCTCCTTTCAAGGTCCTTTACAGTCATCCCTTGATTGATAGATATCACCACGCTTTTAGCCGACCCGTCTAATACCACTAAATCCATTTCAGAAAACCACTCCCTTGCCCTCTCTATCTCCTTTGCAATAGCAAGCCCCTTCAAAACTCTTGAATAATCATCCTCCTCATCGTAATTCAAAACACACTCATCAAAAGTAAGCTCAGGTTCCTTTTCCCTCTTTTCAAGAGAGTTTTCTCTGGGCACAAAGGCCGCACCCGCCACACAAACCGCATACAGTCTCCTCCCCCAATCATCTCCAAACAACTCATCAAAAGCCGAATCCACAGCCGCTATGGAAAGATAACTTCCCTCCTTTGCCTTCCTTATGGGAGTTATCCTCTGGACCTCCTCCCTCAACTCCTTTTTCCTTCTTCTAAGTTCCTCCAAAAGCTTCTCCCTTTGAATGTTAAAGTCCTCCACCCTCTTATAGCCCTCTAAAAAGCCTTCCCATTCCATTTTTTTAACCCCCTTCTCAAATATTTATTTTTCCAAAATTCCACATACTCCTCAAAGGACTTATTCACATAGGTAAGCTGGTCTGTCTCTCCCTTCAAAAACTCCCTCCACTCCAGCGTTAGCGGTCTAAAGTAATAGCCTTTTTTTATCCCCGTGTCATAATACTCCTCCGATATCCCAAGACGAGAGAAAACTTCGTTTAAAACCCTAAACTTCCAGTTAGGCCCATGCCCAAACTTGTTTCTCTCTAAACTCCTTGCGTTCATCTCCTTTGCCAACTCCAAACATCTCTCCCAAAGCCCGTTTAGGTGTATATGCGTCAGTCCTTTTGTATAGCCCAAAAATTGCCACTCAGGAAGCCCCTCGTAAATTAGACTTTTGCCAAAAAAGGCCATCGTATCCACCGCCACAAGCTTGGCAAGTGGTGTCCTACCTCTTATTATGGTTTTCTTGCCCTTGTATTTTTCCTCAAAAGCCTGACATACCTCCTTGCAGCCCACCGCCAACGCCACCAGCTTGGCACCAAAGAGTTCGTTGTAGGGAGGGACTGCACCAAGCACATAGGCACTCATCATGTTATAAAGCCTCTCCTCCCTCTGCTTTTTACTCCAGCCAATGTAGTCATCCCTTACCTTCAGCCCAATGAGTGGGTCGCAAAGCCCAAAGATGCCAAAAACCTTGCCATGGGTTTTGTCCCACACAATAAATCTCATACGCCTCCCATAACCTGAAGAAATGGGAACACTCCAAAAACTCAACCCGCTTCTGAATATTTCAGAAGAGACTTTGTCGCTAACCGTTTCAAGTTCAAACTCAATCTTTGTAGGGTCTATCTCCTCCTTTTTTGCGAAATACTTTTCATACTTTGGATTGAATGGCGGATTTTTCTCTTTGGCAATCTTTTTCATGTATTCTCTTGGGTTTTCCCGCAAAAACTTTAAAAGTTTTTCAATCTCCTCCGCAAGCATAGAGTTTATTTTAGTTTTCAACAGACAAAAGCAGTTCTGGATTTAGCACAAACTCATCCTCTTTGCGTATTCTGTCTATAAACTCCACAAGGTTTACAACCTCATACTTCTCACGAATAAGCATGAAGAACTTCAAAAACTGAAGCTTCTCCCTTTGAGTTCCCTTCTCCTTGAGTTCTCCAAAGGCCTGCAAGGCATCTATCTGATTTCTTTTTGCAAGCTTTTGGGCAAGGGCAAAATTTACTGGCATGGAAAACTCCTCAAAGTAGATGTCCCGCAAAACCTCATAAACCTTCTGGCTATCTTTTGTGCGGATAAGAAAATACCTAAGCATCCGCACATCGTCCATAAGCTTTTCTTTCACTACTCCCTTTTTGAGGGTTTTAAGCGACAGCTCTTCTACCAGCTCCGCCTCCTCTTCACAGACTGCCTCCACCGCACTGTCGTCCCAGAGTTCCTCATACTCCAACTCCCTTAGCACTCCCTTTAGGTTTGGCTGGATGTAGAGAACCTCCTCCTCCAGTGGGCTGGCAATTAGTCTATTGAACGCATCCTTCATTCCTTTTCCCGCCAGATATCCCACATAGCCTATGTCCCATAGCCCAGGACGCCCTGCCCTTCCCGCCATCTGCAAAAACTCCCGCTTGGTAAGAGGTCTTCCTGCCTTTGTTAGCTGACAAAACACAACGCTTTTGGCTGGGAAATTCACTCCCACCGCCAACGCATCTGAAGACACCACCGCCTTTATAAGCTGGCTTCTGAAAAGCATCTCCACAAAGACCCTCTCCTTGTATCTCATGTCTCCAAAGTAAAGCCCAACTCCATGCTTTGCTGCGGATAAAAGGAATGTGTTTGTTATGTTCAGCCTTTTGGCAATCTCCTTTGCCCTCTCCCACTCCTCCTTTGTGGGCACCGCCTTTAAAGACCTAAACAGTTTTTTCAACCTCTGCACAATCTCTACCGCCAAAGACCTGCTAAAGACAAAGAATATGGCTGGGAGATAGTCCAAAAGCGATTTCCCAAGTTGCAAAGGAGTATGCACAAACTCTATCTTCACAGGACGGCTCTTGACCTTGATAACATGCATCTCTCTTCCACTTAGCAGTTTCAAAATCTCTATGCCCTTGTCGGTGATGGTGGCAGAAAGAAGTAAAAGGTAAGAACTGGGATGGGTTCTTTTGATGCCTAAAGCGTATGCTCGGGATCTGTCTGGGTCTTGAAACATGTAATGGACCTCATCTATGATTACCCTCTGGTCGGGAAGCTTTGCAAACTCCGAGGTGTATATCTCCTGCGTCATACAAAGAACCTTTGCCTTTTCGTTTAGTCTCACATCTCCCGTTAAAAGCCCCACATCAAGCCCAGCCCTTTTGAGTTCCAGCCACCTTTCGTTTGAAAGGGACTTTGTGGGTGCAGTGAAGATTATTCTCTTAGCAGGTTTTTGCCCAGCCCAGATATAACTTGCTACGCTTTTGCCCGCACCTGTGGGGGCGACGATGATGAGGTTGTCATGTTGCCCTGCCTCTATCTGCCACGGAAGAGGGTTTATTTCTTTGCCATACAGATTGGTAGGGACAAAGATAGCTTCCTTTACTTTCATTCATTTTCCTTTTCTTCTTTCTCCTCCTCCTTGGGCGGCTTCGGTCTTTCTACTATTTTGTCTTTGGCGAGGGTCTCCGCTAAAGCATTCGCCACCTGAACCACCACATCCCTTGCTACCATATCAAGGGAAAGGTTTTTGCTTATACTCCAACCAGCTCCGCCAAAGCCTCCGCCACCAGCACCCGCACCAAATAGGCTCCAAGAGGTCTTCTCTGAGTTTGCAGAAAAAGACTTAGAATAGGCTACCTCTAACGTCTCAGGCTTTATCACATTCACATCCACCGCCAGCTCCGCCTTGTCCTTTTTGATGCTTATGGCACCCAAAAGTGGGAAAACTCCACCACCGAGAGGTCCGCCACTCCGTTCAAGCTCCAAAGCAGTTATAGAACCGCTGATCATGTAATCCACTTTGGGAGGTTGAACCTGTTGCCCTGTTGCGGAAAGCAGTTTTTTCATCTTCTCGTATTGCTCCAAATCCACTATCCTAAAGCAATTGGTGGCCTTCAGGGCATTCGTTAGCATGGTAGATACTCCCTTGCCCAGCCCTTGCACTCCGTTTACTGTGGTAAGAACCTCAAATATGGGAAGGAGTTTGGGATTATTTGGCTGTTGGCAAGCAGATGCCTTGCAATCAAACTCCATTACCATCACCGAATACACAGGCTCAGAACACTTCACCACTGGTATCTGCCTCTCCTCCGTCTTGGTATCACCCGCTTGGGCAACAGCACCCAAAACCAAAAACACCGCCAAACTCTTCTTCATTCCTTCACCTCCTCAAATCTCTATTTTAGCAAAATACCATTGGTTAACTAAGTATCCATTACAAGTCCAAAACTTAGTTAACCTTTTCTCAGTTAACTAATTAAAGAAAATGCGGGCGAAGAGCCCGCTACTCAGTCTTCACATACGTGAAGACTACCAGCGTCCTTCCCGTTCTGGGGGAAGGACACTTTCCCACGGCCTGAAAGCCGCAGTGGCTTAGCACCCGTTGGGAGGGAGTGTTCCACTCCACAACGGTTGCCAAGAAGACCTTAGCGGGAAGCTCTTTTACAGCCTCCCGCACAAGGATTTTTGCGATGCCTCTTCCACGATAGGAGGGCATCACATACAGGTGGCAAATCTCGGTATAAAGCCAGCCAAGCCTTCGCCACCCTATGCATGCTACTACCTCGCCATCTTCCTCGTAGACGAGGTAGCCATCAGCAGGGGAAGGTCTTCCACCTACCCCCTGCTCTTCAAAGGAGGCGTAAACAAGCCCCCTTACTTCTTCCCACCCTGCGGTCCTCACCATCTCTCTTCCTCCCTAACTTCGTAGGGAACCGCAAGGGCGGTGTTATCAAGGACGTATAGCACGTCCTTGTCCCTCAGGCCGATTGCCACATACTTGGGGCGTTTTCCGCCCACAGGGTAGGCAACCAGCCTGTCATTGTCCAGACGGTAGACAACTCCGTCTGGGTCTACAGCCCAGCTTGGCATGTATTTGTAGCTGGGCCTGATTTCAAAGGACAGCTCGTCCTCCAGCAAAAGGAACAGGCTGTCCTCTCTGGGAATGATTTCTCCCTCCGTCATGGGAGACTCATTCCCAAAGTATGGGTAGGCCACTCCGTCCTCTACCTTAAAGCGGAGTTTGCCTACCTCTACGATGATGCGGTCTTGAAGACCGCATCCGCAGAAGGAGGCTTCCCTTTCCTCCCACTCGTCCTCCCAGTAGAGGGAAGGATAGTAGGAGTAGGAAGACCTCCTACCTATGGAAAGACCCGTGTAGGTCCTTCCAAAGTTCCAGTAGGAGTTGGAGACCTTTAGGCCTCTCACCTCCTCCCACTGGCCCACGAGGAAGGGCTCCTCCTCGTCAGGAAGGCACACCGCAAACCGAGAGTGTGCCCTGACCCCTTCAAGGAGGCCACCCTCCTTTAGAAGCAGCTTAAGCTGCCTCTTTTTGAGTCTGAGCTGGCTCAATTGGTAAGCCAACTCATAAGTGTCCGAGGACCCTTGAGTTATTCTGATGTCAAGGGTCCCGTTGTGGAAGAGGTATGCAGTTCCCTCTTCCACCTCAATCTCAAAGGGATGGGTCTGCTCTGGACAGACCCTGCCCCTTGAGACAATACGGAAGTGTGCCACTAAAATGACACCCTTCCGTGTGAAGGGCTCCATAGCCCTCCAAAGCTCCTCAAAGGACATGAAGCCCTTTTGTGCTTGCCACGTGCGGGACTTTTCATCCCACACGCAAAAACCTGCCCCGTGGGAGTTAGCCTCCCACATGAGCATGGCGTCCTCTTTAGTGAGGACGGCGTTAGATGGTTTGACTGCGATGACGCACATAGGCACCTCCTGTCTCCGCAGTCCTGCCCTTTGACAGGATGGAGAAGGCGTCGGCCTTTGGCCGCACTTACCGTGGATGACCTTCTCCCTGCGGGACTGACAAAAGCGGGGCGGAGCCCCTTACTCAGCGGCCGCTGCGGCCGCAACAAGTCCCAGCTGGGCGAGATATTCCTCTACCCAGCTGACGAACTCCTTCAGAAGGTCTGGAGGTATTACCTCCAACCTCCTGAACCTGTATGGGATACCCACCCAGATTTCTGGAAGGGCCCCATCTACGAAGGGTTCTTTGGGAAATTCCTCCTTCAGAACCCAATCTTCTGGTGCAGTAGGAAGGGCAAAGTAGCCCCCCCTACGCTCAGCCAGTCCGTAGAGAACAAGCCTTATAGGCTTGGCTACGGGCAAGTTCTTGAGGGCGTTTTTGAACACCCTCTTTTTGTCGCTGTCCCACTCGTCTCTGAAAGTGAAGATGACTTGTGGGACACCCTTTACAAGCACAAAGGGGATGATTTCCCCCCGTGCCCATCTCTCAGGGAACCCGAGGAAATATTCCGCTTCCTCTTTTGTGAGGAAACGGAGATACTCCTCGGGCTTTGCCCGCCCGTCCTCAAGGGTCTCGTAGGAGAGTTCCCCCTCTCTGAGGAGGGTCTCCACGAGACCCTTGACTAACTTGTAGGTAATGCGGACCATCTCAAGGTCCGCATAAAAACTTGCGGGTGGGGTTCTATACTCCCACCCGTAGCTTTTTAATTCGTAGGCTCCGAGGCGTGCATAACCGCCCCGTGCCCTTCCCGACGTGGGGAGTAAGACCCTCCCCACGAAATCGTCCAAGACCTCAACGAAGCTTTTCACTTCGTCCTTAAGGACTTGGACGACAAGGTCATTGGAAGACCCTACGTGAATGTGGCCTCCCAAGGCATATGTGTCCCCCTGCACAGAAAGGAGGACACCTTCTTCCTTGACCCTCTCTACAAGGGCAAGGAAATTCTCCACATACTCCTCTGGGGAGTATGCGGGATCTGGACGGAGCTCTGCGGTGTGAGATGCTCCGTCCGTTCCGATGGGGTAATCAAGGTCCCCATCCCTGAAAATGGAGAGGTCCCTTGCTGGGACGACCTCCCCATCGTAAATTACCTCAAACTCGGGATCTCCCCCGAGTGTGAGGAATTCTTCCCCTGGGGCAGGCCAAGTTATCAAAAACTTGGCCCACCTCTCCCAGACGAGGTAATTTCTTACCTCGTCATTCTCCTCCAGCGCCCTTGCGGACACGATACACACCCTGTTTAGGGTGGTCCGTGTCCTCATCAGGACGATCTTGATGTCCTCAAGATCGCCCTCATAGACTGGGAGGGGATACTCCTCCCAGTTTGGGATCTCAGTCCCTTTGAGCTTGACCCATCCAAGGTCAAGCTCTCCTTCCACGCCTCCCACGTTGAGGAAGCGTGTGCCCTCCTTGGCCACGAAGACTGTCCCGTGGGGACAGTCGTAGCCAAGAAGGTCCACTTCGCCCTCCACAAGGTAGAGGGCCTCAAAAAGGAGTCCCTTATAAGGGACTCCTGAAGGGATTCTCAAAGCCCTAACTATCACCCGCTTCATGTTGCCTCCACCCTAAGGTCAAGCCCTATTGAGAGCGGGAGAGGGATGGCGCCGTCCTTTGGACGGTCTTACCGTGGATGACCATCCCCTCCCTTGACTTGACCAGGGCTTACAAGTAAAAGGGCCACAAGGGCCCTTACTCAGTGGGCAAACTGCCCACTGGTGCCCAGAAGAAGGGGGCAGACATCCCCTTCTTCCCATCTTCTGGGAAATTCCAGAAAATACCTTGCCTCCTCTTCTGTGAGGAAAGCAAGGTATTCTTCAAAGGGAGGGATGCCGTCTTTCCCCACATAGTAGGAGAGTTCCCCCTCCCTAAGAAGCTTCTCTACAAGCCCTTTTACAAGCTTGTAGGTTATACGGAGAACCTCAAGGTCTCCGTAGATGCTGGCTGGGGGTGTTCTGTATTCCCAGCCGTGGGGCTTCTCTTCGTATGCGGATAAAACCGCATACCTGCCCCTTGCGGACCCTGACGTGGGAAGCAACAGCTTCCCAATGAAATCGTCAAGAGCCTCAATGAAGACCCTCACATTAGCTTGGAGGGTCTCCCTCACGTAGGCGTCTTTGGCGCCCACGTGAATGTGCCCGCCGAGGGGATAGGTATTCCCCTCTACGGACAGGTCTATCCAAGAGTTCTTTTTCTTGATGAACTCAAGGATAGATTTAACCTCCCGAACATATTCTTCGGGAGTTTCGCAGGCCCGTGGGCGTATCTCCGCTATATCGGAGCACCCATCGGTGCCTACCACAGAGGAAGGACTTTCTCCTCCTTCCTCAAAGAGGTCTACATCCCTTGCGGGGATTATCTCCCCGCTGAGGATGTCCACCACCTCAAACTCGGGGTCTCCCCCAAGCAAGATGGTGGCATCCTTCAAAGAGGGAGGTTCTAAGAAGGCGAAACCCTCCCTCAGAAGAAGCTCCCTAAAGGGAGAACCTTCCTTGAATTGGTCTGGGTCTTCCCAGACCTCTTCAAGGACTACAAGGATGCGACGTCCTGTATCGCATCCCTCCAAAAGCACGACGCCCCTCATGGGGACGTCCGCCACAAAGGGCAGGTCCAGTTCCAGAGGGTTTTCAGGGCCCTCATAGGCACTGAACCTTACCCAATCACCCTCCTGCCCATACTCCTCCAAGGGCAGGTATCCCGAGAGGTCCTTTATAAAGACCTCATCACTGAGGACCTCCACAATGTGGCGGTCCCCAAAACACTGAAAGTCCCTCATTCCGAGGGACTTTCCTGAAATGGAGGCCTCTAAACAGTAGAGGCCCTCCACCCTCATGTGAGAGTGATGCAGCTTTAGGGTTTTCCTCACGGCTTACCTCCTTCCCCTGCTGTCCCCTCTTCAGGGATGGATGGGCTGGGGGTAATCCCCCGAGTAAGGCCCATCCACGCAGGGGCTAACAAAAGGCGGGGGCAAAGTGCCCCCTCCACTCAGTCCCTAATTAGGGACTAAGCAGTGCCTCCTTTAGGAGAGGCACTATGTATCTCCTCTCTTCCTCAGAGAGGAGACTTGAGAAAGCGGAGATCAACTCCTCTCCGCTTGCATCAAAGGAAGGCACTTTAAACCTTCCCTCCATTATTGCCCAAAAGGCCCTCTGGAAGAACAGGCCCATGAGCAATATCTTGACTGGGTCGCCGTGCTTGGAGCAACCCAGCCTAACCTCCACGGTATAGGGCAAACTCATAAAGTTCACCCACCAATACCGTGGAGGGACTGTCGCCCCTATCTTTGTGGCGTAAGGGTTCATCCCCCGCCCAAAAATAGAGGCGAGATTAAACCTCCTTTGCAGAAGGAGGGCAAACGGTAGGATGAGTTCGGGGACATCCTCCCACCGTTCTCTAAAGGGCCACATGTTTATATGAACATGTAGCCCTGAGTGTTTAGAACTCTCAAAGAGACCTCTTACGAGGCCTCTCAAATCCTTGAGGAGTTGCCCTTTTTCAAGGCACTCCTCAAGGGTAGCGGGGAAGGGGGTTAGCTTTATTTCCCCGCCATCCACGGACGAGTCCCTCTCAAAGGAGAGGACCAGCCCGCGGTTTTTCAAGGCTGAGACAACCTTCGTAAGAAGAGTTGCCCCAGGCCCTGTCCCCTCTGGGATTTCAAACTCCACTCCCAGAACGGGGACCTCATACCCATCCCTGCGGCGGGTATAGCTTTCCTTCTCCGCCACAGGGTGAGACATAACTTCATAGAGGCCACCAAGTGCCTCTATGAACTTTGCCTCTGGAGAGACCTCTTTCATCTCCCACAGAGGCAAGTAATAAGGGAAGTTCTCCTTGGGAGAGTATTCTTCCCTTAACATCTGGTGCAAGCACTTTATGTGCTTGCACCATGTTCCTGTCCCTCTTCTTCTGTAGAAGAAATCGGGACAGGTGCATTCGGCGTGCCCGCCGTCGTGGATGCGGACTGTGTAAATCAGTCCGCTATCTCCACTTCTAAGTTCAACCCTGTCCGGGCTGAACTTCACTATCCCTATGCTGACAGTCTTTTCAGAACTGCCAGCCGGGACTTCCCTGAGGAGGAATGCCCTCAGTCTGTAGAACCGGGGCATATCCGCCCTCAGATAATCAAGGACGGCCCTTGCAACTTGGGGGCTGAGTTCTTGATTGACCCCCAGGGCAAGGAACCGCCCGTAGAGTTGAGGGAGGAGCCTGATATCCTCCCCGTCTGGCCCTGTAAAGGCCAGCCCGATGTTGGCCCTGTAAGGGGCCAACCTGACCTCCCCCACGGAGGGGGAGACTTTTAAAGGCTTGAGTGAAAGAGACATGCCTACTGGCATGACTACCTCCTTGCCCGCAAACCTGCCCTTTGGCAGGAGGAAGGTGGCGGTGGGCTCTGCCCACTCTTACCTTGGATGACCACCTTCCCGCGGGCGTGACGAATTTCTTCCAGCTAAAATAACCTTATGAGGGTTTTAAGTTTTGCGGACATTGACAACTACGCTATCAGCCTCATAAAGCAGGTGGGTTTTTCTAAGGCATACGAGATTTTTCATGAGAAGTGGAGAAACAATCCACTCCCTCACTACACAGCAATTGTTATGGCGCTTGCGGAGATAACAGGGAGGGAGAAGGTGGAAGGTCCCTACAAGGGTTATTGGGGCGTTTTTGCTAAGTTTTTGTATCTTCGCTGGAGAAGACTTGCCTACCAAGAGGGTAAGCGATACACTTCCGCAAGCTATCTGAGAGAAATCCTAAGCAATGCCAAAGAGGAGGAACCCATATATCTGTCTGAGATGTTTTTGATGGGAGTGATAATGAAGGAGAGATACCCTGCAAACTTTCAGTCTCTTGAGAGACACCTCCTCACTGGTGCTACAGTCCACACGGTTTATATGTTCAAACTTCTCCACTCTACAAGATTTGTCCTCCCTCCTGATGACCTGACCTCCAAGCTTATGGCATATTACCACACCACCTTACACCTCCTTCCAGAGAGTGAGTGGCTTAAAAAAGAACTTGGAATATAAAGCGCCCCAGAAGCGGGGCAACTCAGGGGCTGGTAAAACAGCCCCAAGGCTTGTGCACTCTGTGGAATTGGTCAAACATGGCTGACCTCCTCCACAGGCACAAGCTTTTCTCCTCCCCTGTATCTTTCAGGGAAGGAAAGCAGAAAGTCTACCTCCTCCTCGGAGAGGAACCGCATATACTCCTCCCTTAGAGGAAGACCTCCCGCTAACCTGTAGGAGACCTCTCCCTCTTTGAGAAGGGTCTCCAACAGGTTTTTCGCCAGCTTATAAACTATGCGGAGGACTTCCCTCTCCGCATAGATGCTGGCGGGAACTCTATAGGCCAGCCCATAGGAAGCCAGCCTATAGCTTCCAAGACCTGCCAGTTTTTCTTCCCAGCAGGCCCTTCCATACGTGGGCAGAAGCACCCTGCCCACAAAATCATCCAAAACCCTAACAATGTCCTGGGCAAAAATCCTCAGGACATTGCGGGTTCCTCTATCTCGGGAACCAAAGCACATGGTTCCCAAGATGGGATACACCTTGCCCTTTGTGGACAAGGCAAAGTCTATGCCCTTGATGAGGGCATAGAAGTTCTCCAGATACTCCTCAGGAGTATCTGCCATATCGGGTTCTACCTTTAGGATAGAACCCTCTGCCCTCACGGGAGGCTCAAAGCCCTCCTCATGAGGGAAAAGGTCTTCTGCAGGGACTACCCTGCCCCTGACCACCACCTCAAACTCGGGCTCTCCGCCCAGTCTGAGGTGGCCAGCCACCGCTACCCTCTCAAAACCCTCCTTTTCCAGAAGGTCTGAAAGGACTTCAAACACCTCAGGGTCTTTCAGTGCCTGAGGTTCCAAGAGCACGAGGGTCCTTTTGGGATTAGACCCTCTGCCAATGACTGCAAGGACTTGCCCGCTTGAGACAAGTCCTATGCAGTCAAGAAGCCCCCTGTCGGAGACTTCTACAGTGATGGAGGATGAAAGCCTTTTTGAGGCCTTCACCTCCACATACTCTACCCTGCGGGCGAGAACTGTCCCGCCAAAGAGATTGGGCAGGGCAATGTCCTTACCCTTCACAGGGTAGACCATAGGCTCCATCGGAGCCTCAAACACCCTATCCCCATCCCAGAGAGGGGAGGGGAGGGTGGGAATGTGGATGCGTTGGGTTTTTAGCATTTCCTACCTCCTCGCTTGCCTTGTGGGATTTCCCTGTGGGCGGTGCCCTATGGGCACACTTACCTTGGATGACCCACAGGACAAGGCAAGCTTGACAAATCACGGATTGGTGAACTAGCTATGGGGGTCTTTCTCACCCCCTACATAGCGGGAGGCAAGGCGTCCGCCTCCCGCAACTGTCCAGCTTGGCTGGACAGTAAATACTGCCCCCATAAAGAGGGCAGTCGCAAACTGGGCCCAGAGTAGGGACAAACCTGTCCCTGTGGACCCAGTGGGGGTTGCGGCCAGAACGAGTCTGGCCGCCCAGGCACAGGGAAGGAGGAGAATGCTCTCACTCCTCCCCTGGGGAGTTTTTTGAACTCCCCAGCCTGGTCCCCCGGAGGAGACCAGACTGGGGCGGGGGTGGTTTTTTAACTCCCTTTTCTCCCCCTTTCCCTCCCTTTTTTACCACCCCCTCGGTCCCCGCCCATTGCGGGCGGGGTTGACCAATTTACACATGAAAATCACATAAAACTAAAAAAATGCGGGCAGGACGCCCGCCCTAACTCAGGGGACTTTAAATCCCCTTGTAAAAGAGGAGCCGAAGCTCCACTCAATGTCCCTGTCCCTTAAAAACTCAAAGCTTTCCCTTATCCACTTCACATAAACCCTCTTCAAAGGACCTCTTACCTCCCTTTCTAACTCCTTAGCCTCCCTTATCCCTCTGTAAAG
>WYEK01000110.1 GCA_009903855.1 Thermocrinis sp. | reverse complement strand
GATATGGTTTGTAAATTCCAAATTTTTGGAACATGTTGCCACCTAAACCAACACCGTTATGACAAGATACACAACCCTTTTCTATAAATAGTTTTAGTCCTTCCTTTTCAGTTTTCGTTAACGCCTTTGTATTGCCTCTTAGGAATTCGTCAAATCTTGATGGTGTGACTAATGTTCTTTCAAAAGCAGCAATAGCTTTTGCTACGTTGTCATAAGTTACAGGATCTTTGTCTTGCGGGAATGCTTTCTTAAACGCTTTAACATATTCATCAATAGATTTTAATCTTTCCACTACAAGTTCTGGGCTTGGCATAGCCATTTCAACAGGATTCAAGATTGGTCCCTTTGCCTGTTCTTCTAAATCTTTAGCTCTTCCATCCCAAAATTGTGCAATGTGAAATCCTGCGTTTAACACAGTTGGTGCATTTTTCCCGCCTGTTTTGAAGCCATGTCCAAGAGATGTTTCAACATTATCTACTCCATAGGTTGCCAAATTGTGGCAGGTATTACAGCTAATAACACCACTTAAAGATAATCTTGGATCATAATAGAGCATCTTTCCAAGCTCTACCTTCTCCTTTGTTGTTGGATTGTCTGGTGGGGCTGGTATTTCTTTCGGTAGTGGTTGGAAGTATTTCCTTGCTTCCCTTAATAGAGCACTGTCACTATCCCTTTGCACTGCAATGGAATAAGTAGCAGCACCGAATAAAGCGGCAGATACCAATCCAACTATGGCCAGTTTTTTCATCTCTAGCACCTCCTTATTCGGTATTTTGTATTTTAGATTTATATATTATATGCAAACTTTTCTCATTTGTCAATTAGCAATAGAAATCCAAACCCATTGACACAGAAAGGTATTTCCCCTAAAATCTAACCCTAATGTTTGTTAGTCTTCAGTTCAAGCTTGAACTGAAAAGGGAAGACAAAGAAAAACTCGTCCAGCTAATGCGTAAGCAATCTTCCGCCATCCGTGTGGCATACAATATGCTAAAGGAGTTGGAAAAAGAGAAAACAAAAAACCCACACGCCCAAATATACCAAAGACTAAGACAGCTATTTCCTGAGCTGCCTACCAAATATATTGATTCAGCTATTTACAAAGCTAAGCAGTATCCCACAGATAAACCAGTGGTATTTGGAGGCAGAAGACTTTTTGAAAAGCTTTGCAAAAACCACCTTACAGGGAAAGCAAGAGAAAAGCTTAAAAAACAATGGAGAGAATTAAGACAGGGAACATTGATTGCCATAGGTTCAAAACATGAAGCGATAAAGGGCAATCTACTACTCAGGTTTATGGAACTGGATGGAAAACTACATCTAAGAATTACCACAGGAAACAGGGAGTTTATCTACGCCAAAGTGTTAAGAGAACCTAGCAACAGTAGAGACAAATGGATAACCTTTATGGCTATGCTTCTGGAAAGCTGGCAAACCCAGAGCTACTTTCCTTACACAGTGGAGTTAAAGCTAAGGAATGGAGAGGTTTATGGAAGTGTATCCTTTGAAATCCCAACACCCGAAGTAAGATACACCAAAGAGAACGGAGTAATAGCCATAGACACTAACGCATCACCCATCCACTTAGCCATAGCGGAAGTGTCAAAAACTGGAGAACTACTAAGCTATCAAACCATCAGCCTACACCACCTTTTAGGACTTTCACAAAACAGCAAAGACCATCAAGAGTGGATATTAGCCCATCAGCTACTGGATTTAGCCATTCAGAGAAACAAAGCCATAGCCATAGAGAACCTAAAGAAACTCAAAAGAGGAATGCGTAGAGATGGGAAAGCTACACTAAGAAAAAGACTTCACCAATGGAACGCTAAAAAGTTCTTGCAAAAGCTAAAGAGGATAGCAATGTTAAAGGGAGTGGAGGTAGTAGAGGTCCATCCCGCCTATACATCAATCATAGGCATGCTAAAGTATGCACCGCAGTTAAGCGTAGACAAAGACATAGCTGGTGCTTATGTAATAGGGAGAAGGGCACTGGGATTTAAAGAGGACACACCTGAGAATTACGAGAAACTTTTGAAGGACAAAGCATATCTGGAGTTTGTACTGGAGAAATACGAGAAGAGGGAAAAAGAGCTTACGGAACTTATAGAGAAGGAAAGCAATGAATACAAGAGAAACGCAATAAAAAGCGAACTAAGGAGTGTAGAGGATGCAAAGAAGCTATTAACCAATCTCCTACAAAGCCTTCAGAGCAAGTCAAGCTCCTGTGAGGGAGCCAACGGAAGGAATCCCGAGCGGGGAAGGGTAGCAAAAACTACCCTTCAAAGTGCTTGGCAAGTTCTGAAGGTAGCCCTCCTCTTCCCTATCCTTGGAAAGGTCTTGCCGAGGGACCTTTCTCCTCTGAAGCCCGTGTTGGTGGAAGGGGTGTGGGATAGGGTGAGGTGTTCTAACGGGTTAGTTCCCTTTGAGGCTGGGGGGGCGTCCCGATAAGGGATTTTTAGAACAGCCTCATTAGCAACGAGGCCTGAACTAAGACAACTCCTTTATCTACTAAAGGAATTCTAAGGAGGGAATTCTTTATATAATATCCTCCAATGTTATAGCCACTGCACCAGCCCTTAGCATTTCCTCTATAGCTTGGTCGGAATCGCCGGGCTTCACATCCACACCCTTTATAGCATCCATCAGCAAGAAAACAAAGTAGCCCAAATTTATGCCACCAAGGACTGTGTTTTTCACGCAATAGTCTGTGGCTACTCCACCCACAAAGATCCTTTTTATCCCTCTCTCTCTTAAAAGGTCGTTCAGAATTGTTCCCTGAAAGCCCGAGTAGGCGTCAAAGTCCCTGCTGGTACCCTTTGAGATGATGAACTTGTTGTCTGTAGGGATTTTTAAGTCTGGATGGAACTGGGCGCCTTCTGTGTCTTGTACGCAGTGAGGTGGCCAAATGCCACCGTGTCCCTTAAAGGATATATGGTCCTTTGGGTGCCAGTCCCTTGTGAAAAAAATGGGCAAGTTTGCTTTAGAAAACCTTTCAATGTATTGGTTGAGGGGTGCCACAACTTTATCTCCCTCCGGCACTGGCAAGGCACCGCCGGGCATAAAGTCCCTTTGCACATCCACAACTATCAGCGCATCAAAGGGCGTGAGCCTCAGCTTCATGGCTAAACCTCCTCAGTTTAAATTTATCTCCTCCAAAACCTAAAGCCTCTTTTTAGAAGGCTCCAAAGCCTCCGTGGGTTCTTCAAAAGGGCTGGCTTTTTAAAAATCGCGCGTGTGCAAAGCTCCCAGCCAAGCCTTAGCTCTCCAAACCTCATGGCGATTTCTCCCACATGAAAGAGAAAGTAAGGAAGGTATTCCTCGGGCACTTTGTCTTTGTAGTCTTCATAAACCTTATATGTAGCTATCCAAAATTTCTTGCCTTTGCTGGTCCTTTTGGGATGCTCCCTTATAAAAACCTTATCCTCGTCAAGAACTTTCAAACTCAGCCCTTCCAAACAGGACCTAAGAAATATCTCCCAATCTTCCCTCATCACGTACTCATCCTTGTAGCCCAAAAAGGCAGACCTTTTGAAGGCTGTGGCCGACGGATAGCCCACCATCCCAGAAAAAACAAGTTCAAGTGGGTCCTCTGGAAGTTTTTTCCTTGAAACCCTTAAAAGGTTCCCTTCGGAGTTTATAAAACTTCTCGGAAAGCTATAAACTATTTGGTTGTCCTCTAAATGCTTTAACACAGACTCAATGTAATCCTCCCTCCAAAGGTCATCGTGGTCCAAAAAGAATATGAACTCTCCCTTAGAAAGTTCCACTCCCTTGTTGCGAGAGTATGCCCTCTCCATGTTCCTTTCGTTCCTGTGATAGATCACGGGATATTTTTTAACAACCTCCTGCGTTCTGTCTGTGCTGGCGTCGTCTATTACGATTACCTCTTTGCGTGGGTAAGTCTGAGAGAGGGCACATTCAATAGCCCGGTGGACGTATTCCTCTCCGTTATAAACGGGTATGATTATGGATACTAAGCTCACTTTTCTATAATGGTCTCTTCCACCTTCATGCCAAAGTGTCTGCCCTCGGATTCTATGTATCCGAGCACTTCATCCCCCTCCTTCAGCTCCGCCACCGATATGGGTGTGCCGTCTGGTCTTGTTAGCCTTATGGTTTCTGCGTTCTGCAACACCGCACTAATTTTTTTATTGTCTGCCTTTCCCTCCACCAAGAGCATGGGTCTTCTTTCCACCTTAGCCCTTCCCACATAGACGACCCTTCCCCTTCCTTTGTAGTCATAGACCATTACCTCATCTCCTGCCTTTAACTCACAGAGATACTTAGTTTTGTTGTTGGGAAGTCTTATATACATATGCACCGCACCCGCATTAACCCTAAAAGGTCTTGACGCCACATAAGGGTTCTCCTCCGTCTCCGCATGCACCAAGAACATGCCCCCGGAAGAGTTGCCCACCAACATGCCCTCTCCCCTGTTTAAGAGGGATGTGGTATCCACACAGACCCTGTCTCCCAAGCCCAAGGGCAAAATCCTTGTGATCTTTACCACAACAAGAGGGAGGGTTTCTTCCTCCTCTTCCAAAACCTTTCCCACCTTTTTTATAACGTTTGTGTCTTTGCTCTTCAGGACAATTCCCTTTACGCCCTTTTCTAAGATCTTTATGGCAGTTTTTGCTTCCTCTTCATTTTTTACCACCGCGTAAAGTTCTTCCCTCTGGGCTATGAGGTTTTCCAAAGGGATTATAGTCCAGTCGGTGGTTTCCACCACTACCTTTACGTTGGGTGGGTACTTTCCCGCCCTTTCTTCATCTTCCTTGCCCTTTATTAGCACATACTCAAAGTCCCTCCCTTCCTTAAAAACCTCAATTCTTCCTAACCTTTTGACCTCCTTTTCCTTATCTGGGTCGTTTAGAATGATTGCCTTCGCCCCCGCCTCAATGGCGCTAGTAATTAGCTTTTTATCGTACTCTTCTGCCCAGTACCAAAACTCTTTCATGGAAAAGATTATAAACCATAGATCTCTTTCAGTATTTCCTCTCCTCCTTCTCTTAATAACCTCTGGGCTAACCTTTTGCCCACCTCCTCCGCTTCTTGCAAGCCACCCTCTTCATAACCCTCCAAGAATCTCTCGCCCTCCAAGTCTGAGATGAAACCCTTTATTTTTATACGATCCCCCTCTATCCAAGCGTAAGCCCCTATGGGCACCTGACAGCCTCCTTGCAATTCCCTCAAAAAAGCCCTCTCACACACAGCCCTGAGCCAGCTTTCCTGGTGATTGAGCACTTTCACAAAATTAATAACCCTCTCATCCTCAGCCCTGGTCTCTATTGCCAAACTACCCTGTCCCACTGCGGGGATAAAATCTTCCAAAACTTGACTAATTTCACCAGAAAGTCCCATCCTCTTTACTCCCGCATAAGCTAAAACTATGGCATCATACAGCCCTTCCTTTAGCTTTCTCAGGCGTGTATCCACATTTCCCCTCAGGATTTCCACCTTTAGGTCCCTTCTTCTTCTCTTTATTTGCACCTGTCTGCGTAAGGATGAAGTGCCTACCACTGCACCAGAGGGCAATTCTTCCAACTTTTTGCCATTTCTTGATATTAGAACATCGTATGGCTCTTCCCTTTCCGTTATGGCAGAGAGGGTTAGTCCTTCGGGTATTGTTATGGGCACGTCCTTTAGGGAATGTACCGCCAGGTCTATTTCACCCGCAAGGAGGGCATTCTCTATCTCCTTTACAAAGAGTCCCTTTCCGCCAATCTTTGCCAAAGGTGCGTCCAAGATTTTGTCCCCGGTGGTTGTAATGGGCACAAGCTCCACCTTGCAACCCAAAGCCTCTAACTTTTCTTTAACAAAGTTTGCCTGCCAAAGGGCTAATTTGCTCTTTCTGGTGCCAAGCCTAAGCAGAGTCACGCCCTAATCACCTTAACCTTCTCCATGGTTATAAGCCCATCTTTAACCATCTGGGCTATCTCAGGGAGCACTTGGTCAATTTTCTCCTGGCAGTCTATGATCTCCACCACTATAGGGAGGTCCGAGGAGAGTTTGAAAGGACTTGCTTTATGTAGCACGGAGGATTTGCCATAACCCAATATGCCCCTGAAGACGGTGGCACCCGCTATGCCCCTATTCTTGCAAAATTCCACCAGATGCTTGTAAAGGGGCTTTCCTTCGTACTTGTCATCCTCTCCAAAAAATATGCGCACCAAAACCGCCTCTTCACACTTCATAGCCATCTACCCATATTGTAGCCCAAGAAGGTCAAAAATAAACCCACAAGGCTTGTGCCCATAAAGTAGGCAAAAAACTTTAAATACTCCCCGTTTACTATTAGGTTAAAGCTCTCGTAAGAAAAGGTGGAAAAGGTGGTAAAACCACCCAACAGTCCTGTTATCAAAAAAGCCCTAAGTTCTACGGATATATCCAACTTTTCCACCAAGTAGGAGAAGAAAAGGCCAATAAAAAAGGCACCCGTTAAATTGACTATCAAGGTTCCCACAGGAAATTCAACACCGAACTTTTTTTGCAAAAACTTTGAAAGATAAAACCTCAAGAGGGAACCGATAGCCCCACCTATAGCTATGGCTAAGAAGATACCCATACTTGTGCCCTCTCAATGGTTATAAGCCCTTTTTTTACATAGTTTGTGAGCTCCTCCAAAAAGCTATTTACCTTCTCCTCCTTTTCCACAAACTCCACCACCACAGGAAGGTTGTAAGATAGCACCTCAATGTCCTCGTAGTGATACTCGCCCGTAGTTCCGTAGCCCATTATTGCCTTCAAAACCGTTGCACCACCCACACCCTTGCTCTTTAAAAGCTTTAAAAGCTTGGAATATAGCCTTTCTCCCTCAAGCTCATCATCCTCCCTCATAAAGATTCGCACCAGGAGATAGTTTCCCTCAACCACAGGAAAATTTTATCATACTCTTTTTGGAGTAGGTTAGTTCATTCAAAGAGGAAACTCTATAGCCCCTTTCCGTAGTAGCGTCCGTCTATCGTTATGTATTTGAGTATTTTCTTTAGGTTTCTTATACCCTTTAGGTCCTCTAAGGAAGAAAGCCTTTTCACTTTGCGCCTTGAGATTATTTCCTCGGCGGACCTTTTGCCTATGCCCGGCACTCGCAGGAGAAGATGATAATCCGCCTTGTTTATCTCCACAGGGAATAGCTCCCTGTTGGTAAGAGCCCATGCCTCTTTCGGATCCATGTTTAAGGGAAGATTTCCATCCACAAACACCTTGCTAAAATCCTCCAAGCTAAAGCCATAGTCTTTGATCAAAAATTCTGCCTGATAGAGCCTGTGCTCCCTTAGAGGGTTCTCTGGTTGTTTGTTCTCAAGGGGTGTTCCCTTTATTGGAAAGAAAGCGCTAAAGTAGATCCTGCTGAGCCTGTATTTTCTATGCAAGAAACTCACCACTTTGAGGATCTCTTCGTCCTTCTCTCCATCCACACCCACCATCATTTGGGTTATCTGGCTTTTCCCTTTGTATTCCCTAATGAGCTTATCTACCGCTTCTATTTTGGGAAGGATGTCCTGCAGTATGCTCTTTCCTTTGGCGATCCTCTTGAGCCTTTCCTCCTTGGATGTCTCTATGTTTATGGAGACCCTGTCCGCCACTTTTACAGCCTCCTCCACTGTTTGCAAAGAAACGCCAGGCATTAGCTTTAAATGAACATATCCATTGAAATAATACTTCTCTCGCAGTATTTTCACCGTGTCTATCATCTTTTCCATGGTAAATTCTGGATGCCCAAAGATTCCAGAGGACAGAAAGAGTCCCTTTACCCTACCTCTTCTGTAGAGCTCCATAAAGCTCCTCGCCAATTGGTCTGGAGATATATAAAGCCGAGGAGTTTCATCTCTGTCCCTTCTGAAGGCGCAGTAGAGACAGTTTTTATCGCACATGGTAGTTTGCATAACCTTAAGTATGGGGACCTTACCTTTTGGAGTGGAAGCCATGTATATACAATCCTCCAAATTGACATCTCCGTCTCTTTCAAAGCTTGCTAACCTACTCAAAAGACGTATTTTTTGACTCTCTTCCATCGCCAAACTGGATTATAATTTAAACTTAAATGCTACCATCAGAGCTTGAACAAAAACTTTTAGAACATGCCAACTATTTCCCCAGAAGTGAGCAAGCAATACTTCTGTGCTTGCATGAGGTGCAGGAATACTACGGTAACATCCCTCCCTTTGCTTTGGAAAGGGTTGCCCAGATATTAGGCGTACCCCTCAATCATGTGGAGAATGTGGTTTCCTTCTATGATATGTTTGATAGGGGAGAGCCTGCCAGACACCGTATAAGGGTGTGCGTAAGCGTTGTGTGTAATCTGATGAACAAACAGAGGCTTTTGGACGCCATAAAAAAACATCTTGGCATTGGAGTAGGGGAAGTCACGAAGGATGGAAGGTTTAAGCTTATAGCGGTGCAATGCCTTGGTGCGTGCTCAGAGGCACCCGTCTTCATGGTGGATAATGACACTTACAAATTCGAAAGCGAGGAGAAGCTCTATGAGGTCCTATCCAAATATACTTAATATTTATGCGGAGACTACTTTGAACCTTTTGCTAAAGAGGGCAAAAAAGCCCAAAGTTCATACCATAGAGGACTACCTTAAGGATGGTGGCTATCAGGCTTTGGAAAAAGCCCTCAACATGAGCCCGGAGGAGATCATTGACTGGGTAGACAAAAGTCAGCTCAGAGGCAGGGGCGGTGCGGGCTTTCCCACCGGCAAAAAGTGGAAGTTTGCAGTCCAAAATCCAGCACCCCGTTATTTGATTTGCAACGCAGACGAGTCGGAGCCCGGCACCTTCAAGGACCGAATACTCATAGAAAGGGACCCCCACCTTCTTATAGAGGGTATGATCATATCCGCCTACGCCATAGGGGCAAACCAAGCCTTCATATACATAAGGGGCGAATACCCGGCGGGATACTACGTCCTGCTGGATGCAATAGAGGAAGCAAAGGCTAAGGGCTTTTTGGGAAAAAATATCCTCGGCTCTGGCTTTGACCTGGAGATCTATGTGGCCAGAGGAGCGGGTGCATACATATGCGGAGAGGAGAGCGCCCTCATAGAATCCCTGGAGGGCAAAAGGGGATTTCCAAGAATAAAGCCTCCTTACCCAGTGCAGTATGGTCTCTTTGGAAGACCCACGGTGGTTAACAACGTGGAGACTCTCTGCAACATCCCCCTTATCGTGGGTATGGGCTGGGAAGAATACAGATACATCGGACCGAGCGATTATCCGGGACCCAAGCTCTTTCCGGTCAGTGGCAAGGTAAAAAAGCCCGGAGTTTATGAACTTCCCATGAATACCACCCTAAGGGAGGTTGTATACAAGTATGCGGGTGGAACTTTGGGGAACAAAAAGGTAAAGGCGGTGTTTTCTGGTGCCTTGGACTGCTTTTCTGCGGAGGAGCTGGACACGCCCATGGACTACTCTCCCTTTGGCTTTGGGGGAACAGGAACGGTCATAGTGCTAACGGAGGAGGACGACATAGTTAAGGCATGCTTGGATATAGCAGAATTCTATGCCCACGAAAGCTGTGGGCAGTGCACGCCATGCCGGGTGGGCACCCACGAGCAGGCATACCTGCTGAAGAAACTTATAGAGGGCGATGCTACGCCGAAGGATTGGGAGGGTCTTCAGTTTGTTAATAAATATATACAGCCCACATCCATATGCGGTTTGGGTGCGGTGGCAGGCAGGCTCATAAGACAGACCATGCAAAAGTTCCCAGAGGAGTGGGAGCGGTATGTAGGTAAAATTAAGGAGGTAGCTTATGGAACATCTTAAGAGGACAGACCCAGAGATTTACCAGGTTGTGGTCAAAGAGTATGAGAGGCAGTTTTACCATCTTGAGATGATCGCCTCTGAGAACTTTACCTCCCTTGCGGTTATGGAGGTGCAGGGTTCTGTGCTCACCAACAAATATGCAGAAGGGTTGCCCGGCAAAAGATACTATGGTGGTTGTGAGTGGGTGGATGTGGCGGAAAGATTAGCCATAGAGAGGGTAAAAGCCCTGTATGGTGCGGAGCATGCCAACGTGCAACCCCATTCGGGCAGTCAGGCAAACATGGCGGTATATATGGCGGTGCTTCAACCGGGAGATACGATCCTTGGCATGGACTTGGCACACGGTGGGCATCTAACACACGGTGCGAAGGTCAATTTTTCAGGAAAGGTCTACAGAGCCTTTTATTATGGGCTAAACCCGGAGACTGAGCTTATAGACTACGACCAAATATACAGGCTTGCGAAAGAGCACAAGCCCAAAATGATTGTGGGTGGGGCTTCCGCCTACCCAAGGGTCATAGACTGGGCAAGATTGCGGGAGATAGCGGACGAGGTGGGAGCCTACCTGATGGTGGATATGGCACACTACTCAGGCTTGATAGCGGGAGGTGTTTATCCTAACCCTGTGCCCTATGCCCACTTTGTTACATCCACTACACATAAAACCCTCAGAGGTCCAAGGGGTGGTTTTATCCTCTGCAAGGCAGAGTTTGCAAAAGATATTGACAAGGCTGTTTTTCCGGGCACACAGGGAGGACCATTAATGCACGTGATCGCCGCAAAGGCGGTAGCTTTCAAAGAAGCTATGTCAGAGGAGTTCAAAGCATACGCAAGGCAAGTAGTACAGAACGCAAGGGCTTTGGCGGAAGAACTGCAGAAAGAGGGCTTTAAGGTGGTCTCTGGGGGAACAGATAGCCACATCGTCCTTTTGGACCTGAGAAACACGGGGCTAACGGGTAAACAGGTGGAGGACGCCCTCGGAAGGGCTAACATCACCGTAAATAAAAATGCGGTGCCCTTTGACCCTCTGCCACCCACAAAGACCAGCGGTATAAGGCTTGGCACACCAGCCCTTACCACAAGAGGCATGAAAGAGGATGAAATGAGGCTCATAGCAAGGCTGATTTCTCAGGTTATTAGAAACATAGAGGACGACCGTATCATAGAAAAGGTAAAAGAGCAGGTTATTGAACTTTGCGAGCAATTTCCGCTGTACCCAGAGCTAAGGGGAACTCTCAATGAGCTTCCTGATAGCAAAACAGCCCATTTTTGAGGCTGTCTAAAAAAATTCTTCATCGGGAGGTTCCCCCATTGGATAAAGGCAGATTACGTTTTCAACCTTTGAATTAAATTAATACCTATGAAAACGATCTTCAACAAGAGTCTTATAGAGAAATACGACAAACCGGGTCCCAGATACACCAGCTACCCTCCCGCCACGGAGTTCACCGAAAGCGTAGGAAAGGAAGACTACAAGAGAAAGCTCTTAGAGAGTAATCAAGGCAAAAGACCTCTTTCTTTGTATATCCATATTCCCTTCTGTGAGAGCGCCTGCTGGTTCTGCGGGTGCAATGTTATCATATCCCACAGAAAGGATGTGAGCAAAAGATACTTGGACTACCTGTACAGAGAGATGGAACTTTTAGGTGGATACTTAGACAAGTCAAGGAAGGTGGTGCAGATTCACTGGGGCGGTGGAACTCCCAACTTCCTTACTGTGGAAGAAATGGAAGAGCTTTTCTCAAAGATAAAGGAAAACTTTTCTGTGGATGAGGATGCGGAAGTAAGCGTAGAGATAGACCCAAGATATCTGTCTGAGGGACAGCTGGAAACCCTAAAACGGCTTGGCTTTAACAGGGTCAGCATGGGTCTGCAGGATTTAGATGAGGAGGTTCAGAGGGCGATAAACCGTATCCAGCCAGAATCCCTAATGAGGGATGTTATGAAACAACTGAGGGACCTGGGCTTCAAAAGCATAAACATAGACCTCATATACGGACTTCCCTATCAAACGCCGGAGAAGTTCAGAAGAACCATAGAAAAAACCATAGAGCTTGATCCAGACCGGGTTGCGGTTTATAACTTTGCCTATGTACCCTGGCTAAAGCCCCTTCAAAGAAGAATAGACCCAAGTACACTTCCTCCGCCGGAGGACAAACTAACGATCCTTGAGATGACCATTGAAATGTTTCAATCAGCGGGCTATCTTTACATTGGCATGGACCACTTTGCCAAGCCAGAGGACGAGCTGGCAATAGCCCAAAGGGAAGGAAGTCTTTGGAGGAACTTTCAGGGCTACACTACCAAAAAGGGTGTGGATCTGATAGGCATAGGTGCCACATCCATTGGAATGTTCTACGATGCGTACTTTCAAAATTACAAAACCCTGAGGGATTACTATTTGGCTTTGGATAGTGGAGATTTTGCCACCATGAGGGGCTTCTTACTAGGGCAGGAGGACCTTCTCAGAAGGGAGGTCATCATGGATTTGATGTGCAACTTTAGGTGTGATTTTGACCGTATAGAGAAGGCTTTTGGCATAAACTTTGAAGAGCACTTTGAAGAAGAACTTGAGCAACTCAAGGATATGGAAAGGGATGGACTGGTAGAAATCAAGGACAGGGCTATAAGGGTTTTGCCTATGGGCAGGTTGCTTGTTAGAAACGTGGCTATGACCTTTGACCAGTATTTACCAAAGAAAAAGGAAATGCGCTTTTCAAGGACCATATGAGCTTTCTGAGCTTGGAGCGTGTTAGTAAAGCATACAAGGTAAGTGCTGGGCTTTTTAGAACAAAGAGTTTTTTTGCCTTGCAGAATGTTAGCCTGCGGATGGAAAGAGGAGAGCTTTTGGCTTTGGTGGGGGAATCGGGCTCCGGGAAAACCACCCTTGGCAAGCTAATCCTACGGTTAGAAAAGCCCACCGAGGGAAGAGTTCTCTTTGAAGGTAAGGACATCTGGAGCTACCGTAGGGAATACACAAGGATAGTTTCTGTGGTCTTTCAGGACCCTTCCTCTTCTTTGAACCCTAGGATGACCGTTAGGGAAATCCTTGAAGAGCCTTTGCGGGTGCACGGTGTTAAAAACAGGGAAGAGAAAATTCTGTCTGCACTAAAGGAGGCAGGCTTAGGAGAAGAATTTTTGGAAAGAAGACCCCTTCAACTCTCAGGTGGGCAAAAGCAGAGGGTTGCCATAGCAAGGGCTATGCTATTGGACCCCAAGCTTTTGGTGGCAGATGAACCCACCGCTTCTTTGGACGCAAGCCTCAGAAAGGATATACTTGACCTTTTTCTAAAAATGAAGGCAAAGGGTGTGTCTGTTTTACTCATAACCCACGATGTTAGGGCGGTGCAATACTGCGCGGACAGGGTGGCTGTTCTCTACAGGGGAAGGCTCTTAGAGTGGGGCACAAAGGAGCAGGTTTTGAAAAACCCCCTCCATCCATACACCAGGTATCTGATCCAGAATGTGCCCGCAGAGCATCCCTCTCAAAGAAAAAGCCCAGAAATCACAGATACACCCTTTTATTCTGAGGCGGTGTGCCCCTTTTATCATCTATGCCAAGAGAGAAAGGAAGAGTGTCTGTCCCAGCTTAGGGAGGTTTACATAGATGGAAGGTTCGTCAGTTGTAATATATACTGAACTAATTTTGTTTCTTTTCCTTTTGTTCCTTTCGGGCTTTTTTAGCTCCTCAGAGGTAGTATTCTTTGGCACCAACAGATTTTTACTAAGAAAATACTCCCAAAGAAGGTTTTATAGTTTAGTCAATAAGCTATTGGCAAAGCCAAAGGAGATTTTAGTTTCTATCCTTATTGGCAACGAGATCGTCAATGTGCTGATCTCCGCCTACGGCACCAAGCTCTTTATTTCCCACCTTGGGGAAAAGGGTGCCACCATCTCTGCCCCCATTTTAA